>JBAZRU010000522.1:0-5398 GCA_041662805.1 Candidatus Hydrogenedentales bacterium
CCACCTGGCTCGGGGTCTCCACGACGGGCGTAACGGAAACGCGGCGCTTCGAACTGCCTGAGTTGCAGAACGGGCGCATGCTGCGGGAAGTGAGCGGGCGCCTTCACTGGGCCGGCGCGTTGATGCACTTGGCGGGTCTCGTGAGCACGGCGCGCCGGGCGGACGATGCCGAGGCGCAACTCAAGCAACTCATGGCGCTTCACCTTTCCGCGCAGCTTGTGGAACTTGCGCTGGATGTTCCCCCTGCGCGAATGCGGGAAGAGATGCGCGCGCGCGGCCTGTCCGAGGAGTCCGCGTTGGCGGTTTGCCGATGCCTGAAGGAAACGCCCAGGGCGGAGTCCGTTGCGCGTGTTGAGCTGTGTGAGCCGGAGTCGCTTGCGTGGGTGTTGCGGTTCGCGCAGCAGGGCGAAGAGCGGGCGTCGGTACTCGTGGCGCGTGGCATTGATTGCAAGCGCATAGGGGAAGACCTGGAGGAGGCCGAGGCGGTCGTTGGCGTTGCGCTGCGCATGGCGGAGCCCTTCGTCCGCACGTTGCGCGAACTCGAAACGCACCGGGCCGCGTCGCCAAGCGCCGTGCGGCACGATATCAGCCCTGCCATGAAGAGCTTGTGCGAGGCCGAGCGGATGTGGGGCGAGTCTTCGTCGTTTCGCACGTCGTTGTACTACGCGGAGCAAGCGGCCACGCGCTATTTGCCGGCTCACCGGCACGACCGAAAGCTCTCGGCGGTATTCATCCTTGGCGAATCGGGCACGGGCAAGAGCGCGATGGCGCGCCTCATGCACCGGACGTCGAATCATCGCGAGAAGCGGTTCGAGGAGATCAACTGCGCGGCGATTCCCGTGACGCTCGCGGAGTCAGAACTGTTCGGTTACGAGAAGGGCGCCCACGACAAGGCCTTCGCGGCGAAGCCCGGCCTGTTCGAGATCGCCGAAAACGGAACGCTCTTCCTCGACGAGATCGGCAAGACGAGCAAAGACTTCCAGGGCAAGCTCCTGAAAGTGCTGGACACCGGCGAGTTTCGCCGCCTTGGCGGTACGCAGGCACGAACCACGAATTGCTACGTCATCCTCGCGGCCAGCGAAGATCCTCGTCAACTTTGCGAGAAGGGCCTGCTGCTGGAAGAGCTCTGGTATCGCACCAATGCGTTGACCATCACGTTGCCGCCGCTGCGCGAACGCGGAGGCGATATTGCCTTGCTGGTGAGCAAGCAGATCGAGTCGCTGAACGCGCCGCTTCCGCCCGAGCAACAGAAACGCATGTCGCGGCAAGTCATGGGGCTGTTCACGTCGTATCCGTGGCCGGGCAACGTGCGCGAGCTGATGCAGTATCTTGAAGTCGCCCACGCGCTGTGCCCACCGGACGTGGACGAGATTGCAGTGCAAGACTTGCCGGAGAACATCCTGCGCGCGCTCGGCATCGAAAAGCTCACGGACCATATGCCCATTGCCATGACGGACACGAGCAAGCCACTCGATGACTTGGTGAGCGCGCTGGAACGCGAATACTTCGCGCGCATGATCCACGAGTGCGAAGGCAACCTGATGGAAGTCGCCAGGCGCTCGAAGAAGTCCTACCAGACCATTCATACGAAGCTAAAGGCGTTTCGCGCATGGCTCGAAAGCCTCGGCGATGGGCCAGCCCAAGAGAGGGAACGCTTGCGCAGCATCGCAGGACCGTACTGGTCCATCATCCAACGCGAGGATGAGCAGGACGCGCTGCAGGGCACCTGACGCCCCGCGTTGGACACCCCCCGTCGCTGTGCATTGTTTTGACGGTTCAAGGGGGGCCACGACTTTGAAGCGTACGTGGACACCCCCTCCTCGCCGTGCATTATTTTGACGGTTCAAGGGGGGCCACGACTTTGAAGCGTACGTGGACACCCCCTCCTCGCCGTGCATTATTTTGACGGTTCAAGGGGGGGCACGACTTTGAAGCGTACGTGGACGCCCCCCCATCGCTGTGCTTTGTTTCGACGGTTCAAGGGGGGGCACGACTTTGAAGCGTACGTGGACACCCCCCATCGCTGTGCTTTGTTTTGACGGTTCAAGGGGGTGCGCGGGATCTTGGGGGATCCGCCGGGAGACTCGGAATTCGCGCATGGGCATGAGTAACGCCTTGGTGGCGTGGTGTTTAGGGGCGGCGCTATCATTTTTCGTGGAGATTTCGAAGGCGGTCGCGTTGGCGAGGGTGGCCGCAGCGGTGCTGGTAGACATTGTTGACGGCTTCCTTTGGTAAGGGTTGGTGTTGCGGTCCCATAGGGTCTGGAAGTCAGAAGTCAGAAGTCAGAAGTCAGAAGTGGCGCGGTCAGGACCACGCCAGAGCGCGCGTAAGAGCGGCGATGCCGTTCTTAGGTGGATTCGAAAGACGGGATGAGGGGACCGGCGGTCTGGGGAGTGGCGCGGTCGGAGACGGCGGTTGAGTTGGGTTTCGGTGGCGTTGACGGTGGCGATCCATTCTTCGGACCAAGAACGGGCGCAGGGAGTGCCGAGGGCGGTGGTGGCGGGGGCGGTCGTTGTGGCGGTTGACATGGTTGACGGTTCCTTTGGTAAGGGTTGGCGTTGTGGCTCCAGAGGGTTTGGGTCTGGAATACGAACGGCGACCGGTCGGGCGGTCGTTCGGGATCAAATGCTCCTATATATAGGTGAAGTTTGTTGCACTGGGGAGGGAGGGGAGAAGAGAGAAGTCAGAAGTCAGAAGTGGCGCGGTCAGGACCACGCCAGAGCGCGCGTAAGAGCGGCGATGCCGTTCTTAGGTGGATTCGAAAGACGGGATGAGGGGACCGGCGGTCTGGGGACTGGCGCGGTCGGGACCACGCGGGGAGAGCGAGACCACGCGAGAGGGCGGGCTCCCGCTTGTCCCCTCAGACTCTCAAACGCTTGCCCCGTAATAGCTTGCGCTGACCGGACTGCTCACATCATGAAAGCCGGGAAACATCGTTTGTCACGGTTTTCCAAACTGGTATGTCTCATTGGCAATCTAGCTTTTCTCTGATATAGTAGTGTTTGCGCTGGAGTGCCCCAGCAGCGCGAGGGTGGATTCTCTTGTGTTTTGCGGCTTCGCGACGCCGCAGGTGGTAATCGCATGCCCATGCGAGGGGGACTTGTCGTATGCAGGGGGTAGGGGTTGGGGTGTCGGCTTCGGCTTCGGGTAGGGACTTCCGGTTAATGGGCGGGATTTCCCTGTGCCGCAGATTCAATCGGCGAGGAATGCAGTCACTTCGACTAAACAAGACCATTTGCCTTAGTATCCCTCGCGTTTACTTTCAGTCGCTGGCGATTCTTGTCTCTCTGCTTCTCTTCGCTTCACTTCCGGCATTTGCTCAGCGCGTGCTCACCCTTACGGCCCCTGCGGGCGGCGAGAACTGGACCTCTAGTTCCCACAATGTAACCTGGAACGCCACTGGGGTTAGCTGGACTCCAACCGACACGCTGCTCATTGAGTATTCGCCGGACGGAGGGACGAACTGGACGCAGTTGACCGATACGGTGTTGGCGAGTGCGGGAACCTATTCCTGGAACGTGGACGGTCTGCCCGCAACGCCGCTTTACAAGATTCGCCTGACGTGCATGCAGGACGGCTTGTTGACCCAGACGAGTGGCCTGTTCCGGGTGGGCTCAACCATCAGCTACTACGTGAACGACAACGCGACCACGAACGACGTGTACTGTTCGGCGGTAGGGAGTGACGGGAACAATGGTCTGACACCATCCACGCCAAAGGCGACGGTCCAGGCGATTTTGGACGCGTACGACCTTGAGGCGGGGGACACGGTGTTCGTGGACACGGGGGCGTACACGCTGACCTCGAACATCACGTTGGGTGCCTTGGACGGGGGAAGCGCGTCGGGGCTGGTGACCATCAAGGGGTCGACCCATGTGTCCGGCACCGTGATTAGCCGCAACAACACGGCCTCGAGTTCCTCTTACGGAATCCAGGTGTCGGCGGCCTACGTGCGGTTGGACGGGTTGCGGGTGACGCAGGCCTATTACGGAATACACACCTATAGCGCCACCAATTCCCAGGCGGCGAACTGCGTCTTGTATGCGAACAGGACGGGAGTGTATTCGGGGCCGAACGCGGTGACAGCCTGCCTCGCGCGGGACAATACATATGCGGGGATTCAGGCATATACAGGCTGCGCGCTGACCAACAATGTGGTCGTTCGGAACACGACCTACGGGATGTATTACTCCAGTGGCTCCGGTGGCTCCATTGCTATGCTTAACAACACGATTGCGAACAACGGCTCCGCGGAGATGTACTCATTCTCGCTGAGCACCTCGGTGACATTCACATTCAAGAACAATGTGTTGGCGCACAGCGGGGCTGGGGCCTGCGTTCAGTTCTCAGACAGCACGATGGGAGCAGGGACGGTCTGGGACTACAACAGCTTGTGGGTGACAGGCGGAGGAGCGATAGGGATCTACGGGGGGTCTACCCGCGCCACGATGGGCGAGTGGAGGACAGCCACCGGTCGTGACACCAACAGTCTGAATACCGATCCCTTGTTCGCTAATGCCGCTGCGGATGACTTTCATCTCTCCAGCACGGCGGGGAGTTGGCACGGGGGGCTCTTCTCTTCGGACGGAGAGTCGAGTCCCTGCATTGACGCAGGAGACCCGGCGAGCATATTCGGCAACGAGACAAGCCCGAACGGGAGCAGAGTCAATCTGGGGGCGTACGGAAACACGGGAGAGGCGTCAAGGACACCGAACGAGCGAGTGTTGTCGTTGCTCGAACCGCTAGGAGGGGAGAACTGGGTCTCGGGCAGCCACACAGTCCGTTGGAAGCTTTCCGGCTCGGAATGGAGTGGAACAGACACGTTGCTCATAGAGTATTCGTCGAATGGCGGGACAAGTTGGGCGCAGTTGACGGATACGGTCTTAGCGAGCACGGGGACCTATTCCTGGAACGTGGACGGACTGCCCGCTTCGCCGCTGTACAGGGTGCGGCTGACCAGCGTGCAGGACGCTGCGATAACTCAAACGAGCGGCCTGTTCCGGGTGGGTTCAGGTATCAGCTTCTACGTGAACGACAACGCGACGACGAACGACGCGTACTGCTCGGCGGTGGGGAATGACGGGAACAATGGCCTGACGCCGTCCACGCCGAAGGCGACGGTCCAGGCAATACTGGACGCATACGACCTGGAAGCGGGCGACACGGTGTTCGTGGACACGGGGATTTACACGCTGACCACGAACATCACGCTGGGTGCGTTGGACGGGGGAAGTGCCTCGGGGCTGGTGAGTATCAAGGGATCGACTCATGCGTCCGGGACGGTAATTAACCGCAACAACACGGTCTCGACTTCCTCTTACGGAATCCAGGTGTCGGCGGCCTACGTGCGGTTGGACGGGTTGCGGGTGACGCAGGCCTATTACGGAATACACACCTA
>JBAZRU010000523.1:0-5391 GCA_041662805.1 Candidatus Hydrogenedentales bacterium
GTTGGAGATCCCGCCGTGCCAAATGAACTCGGCTTGGGTGGAGTCGACATACCCGGGATCGTTGGCCCAGGGCAATTGCTGCACCAAGTGCGGCTGTTTCGAAGCGTTGCCTAGGTCATCGTAGTATCCGCCCGGACCCGGGCTTTCCCATTCAAGCAAAGTGTTGATCGCGGCGACTTTCTCCTGCTCCGTGCCAAGCGTGCGGACCCATGCGTCGAAGAGGTTCTCGAACCAATAGCGATCATTCAGCGGCCAATCGACAAGGTCCAGTATGCAACTCCGTTCCATGCCGCTGGCGAGATAGGGTGCATTGACACTGCTCTGGTACTTGATGGAAGCAAACAGACTGACGCACAACTCGCCGATCCGAGTCCGCAAGTCCGCTCGGACTGGACTGCTCGTCGCTAAGGCAAGCATACTCTCCGCGTCGGCCATAGCGGTATCCGCTCCGCGCACGTGCGCGTCAGCCAAGAGAACGTTGGCTTGATTCTGCAAGCCGCTCTCATAGGCCAAGCGCTCCTGCGTGTACTTGTCGCAATAGGCCCGCAACAGAAGGAACTGCCAGCGCCAGTCGCCTGCCAGACCGGGGTTCGCAGCCTCGAGTCCAGTCCATTGAGTGAAGGTGGCGCCCACGGTTGCGTTCGTGACCAAGGGGCTTTGCCAGTTCTGTTCAAGGCCGAGGATTCCCGCGGCGGCCGTTGAGGCCACGGCCGGGCCGAAGAAGTAACGCGTATAGTCTTGCACAATGTCGTTTACGTCGATGCTCGGGTCCCAACCACACATGCTCCACACCTGCTTGTTGACATCATCGTGTGCTCCGTCGGAATAGGCGATGAACCCCGTTGTGGAGGGGGCGTACCGATTGTGAATCTGCGCCTCTTGGACCGGCCGGGGATTCGATGCCTCTCGGCCTTGGGTATGCGCGAATGCACGGTCCCAATCCGGAACAGGGTACTGACAGCGAACGTCGTGCGTGATGTCGGGATAGCTGCGTACCGGGTACTTGAGTGGCGTTCGGCTTCGCATTTCTTCGAGGGACATCTTCGCCCAAGGACCATATACGACGCCTGCCAGCCAGTCCGGTTCCTGAGTCTGGAGATAGTTGAAGAACGTGTCGTTTGCGGCGTCCTCGTAGCCCTGGTTCGAGACCCAGATGCCCGCGTTGGGATGATGCGCTATCAGCAGATCGTATAGATCGTCGATGAATTGGAGAACCAACAGGGGCGGGTTGCTGCCGGGATCGCCTCCCGGAATGAACACGCCGTCGAGCCGAGGGCAGTTCTCGTATAAGGCCACATGATTGGCGAGTTCCTGCGCGCGCAAGGTGGCATTGTTCAGGTCAAATTGAAGCGGTGTCCAGACCCAATAGGCTATACCGTAGTCATCGCAGATCGCACTCAGGTCATGGTTCATTTGCTCACGAGAGACGATGAAATGGGGGCTGGTCGAACTCTCGAAAGGAATGTTCTCGACGGCATTGGCGCCAAACACAATCAAGTCGCGGACGTACTGCTCATACTGCGCAACGCTCCAGCCGTCGTACGTGTTGGCTAAATTCCTGTACCCAATCTGGTGCCCACGCAACGGGTAGGCTGGTGCCGTGGTCAGGTCGAGCGGTTGGGCAAGGCTTGCCGAACCGGTGGCCCACGTGACGCTTCGCAGAAGTCTGCCGACGCCGTACAAGACGCCGCGTGCATCTGCGCCCACCACCCAAACCACAGTCGGCCCCGGGGCGCCAGCCTGGGCGAACAGGTGATAGCCCTCGGGGTCAATTCCCAGTCCTGGCTGGGACGTCAGGGCAATGACCGTTCCGGTGGCGGGCCAACTCGTCGTGACTGACCAAGCCAAGCCCGTTCTCTTCTGAATCTCCTCCGCCAGCACGACAGGGGCCTTTGCCTCGGACCGTGGCAGTGTCCCCAGATTCGTTACGACAACCGCACTGGTAAGGTCGATCGAACCCACGGAGGGATTGCCCACATCGGCCACGTTGACGTAGCGCGGGATCGAGGTCGAATAAGGCTGCCCACCCTCGGTGACCGTCAGCGTGACGGTGTAGCTGCCCGGATTCGTGTACGTGTGCGTCGGATTCGGAGTGGTGATGACGGGGCCGCCGTCGCCGAAGTCCCAAGCCCACGTAGTGATGGCACCGCCGCTCGTCGTGCTGGTGTCGGTAAACGACACCGTGAGCGGGGCTTGGCCAAGGGTGGTATCCGCCGAGAACGAAGCCACTGCGGACTTCGGCGTAGGGGATACTGCGTGAGAAAGGCTTGCGAGCAGTGTGAAGAACAAAGACAGAAACAAAAACGCAAAACCAATTCGGGACTTCATGGCACCCCCCTTGTCATCTCAACTACCTATCGCTTCACTGATGAGCATTCTGCACAGGCACTCGTTCGTGCCTGTGCAGAATGCGGGTCAAGAGAGATTCAATGTCCTTTGTTTCCAACTGACGCGCGTGATTACTCAGGAATCAGCCATACTTCCGCGACTTGGCACCCGCGCCCATCCACGAGCTGCCATTCGAGGTCGAGTACGCCGTCTTTCGTCACTTCCTGGGGAAGTTTGAAATCGACTGGCCAAATCGGGTCGGAATGCCCCAAGGGACCATGGACCACATGGGTGCTGTCCGCGATAAGGCGCATTGTCGCATTGAACCGTCCGGCGTAGGTGACGCGAAGCGTATAGGTCTTCGTGCTATCCAAGCCGTCGTAATGCAACTTGATGGGCGTGCCAAACAACGTCTGTGCCTGATTCAGCCAGGACAACCGGTCGCTGGTAAACAGGCGCGTTCCGTTGTCCTGGCCTCGGGAGTGTTCCTCTTGCGGCCCCCGGACGAATCCCGGATCCTCTTTCCATGTTGTCTGCCGCACCAGGTGAGGCTGCTTCCATCCGCAACCGAGATCGTCATACAGGGACCCTTCTTTTGGGGATTCCCATGTGGCGATGCGCTGAATGTGGGCTTCCTTTTCCTCGTCGCTGTTCATCTTTGAAAGTGCCTCGAGCTGCTTGATGAACCACAAGCGGTTGTTCAAGGGCAGGTCGATCCCGTCGAGGATAGCTCCGCGCTCGGGGTTGGCTGCAAGATACGGCTCATCCACCGAGTACTGCATCCCAATGCTCTTGTGCATCGCCAAAGCGAGCTCATCGATACGCGTCCGCAGATCCGCGCGCACTTGCGCCGGTTGCTTTTCGCTGAGCGTCTTCAGCACCGCGGCGGCTGCGTCTCCTGCACCCGCGCCGTGGATCGCTGCCAAGGTGGCGCAGATTTCCTGCTCCTCTTGCTTCTCGACGATCGAACGCGCACGAATGTGCGCGTCACAGATCGCGCGAAGCAGATAGAGCTGAAAGCGCCAATTGCCGGCCAGGTCGGCGCCAGCCCGCTGTTCAATGGCCTGCCAGTGAGCAAGTGTTGCATCGATGCTCGCGTTCTCGCTCGCCTGACCGACCCAGTTCGATTCAAGCATGAAAAGGCCTTTTGCAATATCATCCGCATACGCTTCGCCGAAGAACGCACGTGCGTAATCGCGCACGATACCTTCCACGCTTGCGTTGGGATCCCAAGCCAAGGATGACCAGATCATCTTGTTCAAGTCATCGTGGCATCCGTCCGAGTAAGAGACAAATCCCTGCGCCATGGGCGCAAAGAGGTTGTGGATGTGAGCTGTCGCAATTGGCCGGGGGTTGGAGCATTCGCGCGCGATCGTCTGTGCGAATGCCGGATCCCATTCCGGCACCGGGTACTGACACCGGACGTTATGCGTGATGTCCGGGTAGCGGCGGATCGGATAGCGCTCCGGCGTACGCTCGCGGACTTCCTTGAAACTCATCTTCGTCCACGGTCCGAACACTACGCCAGTGAACCAATCGGGCTGCTGATCACGCAGGTACTTAAAGAACTCTTCATTATGCTCGTCCGTGAAGCCCTGGTTCGATACCCATACGCCCGCTTCGGGGAAATGCTTGCGCAATACCGTTGCCATGTCCTTGAGCCACGGCATCAGGACTGCAGGCTCCGTATCCCCAGGGTCGCCGCCAGGCACCATGATATGATCGATGGCTGGGTAGCTGGCAAAAAGCGCATCGCGCTTTTCCAATGCAAGCTGATACTCTTCGGGTTTCGTCACGTCTTCGTCGAGCGCGAGCCAGAACCACACGTCGACGCCGTAGGAATGCAGCATGCCCGATAATGCGACGTTCATCTCATGCTGTGTCTTCTGCATCACTTTTCCGTCTTTCACGTTCTCTTCCAGGGCAGGAATAAGTTCGACGGAGTTTCCCCCAAACAGGATGCAGTCCCGGACATACTGCTCGTACGTGGCCAGGTCCCAAGCATCGTAGCTGTTGGCCGTATCGCGATAGCCAATCTGGTGACCACGCATGGGATAGACTGGAGCCGTGGACACATTGATGTCGGACGGAACGTTGAATGTGCCCTTTGCCAAATCCGCCTCGCGGATGAGACACCCGGCAGCAAACATGGCCCCCCGGTCATCGTGTCCGATGAGATACAGCGTGGATCCATCCAATTGGACGGCATAGCCATCCTTCTTGTCCGGAACGACAACGCCCGCGGGCAGCGCGAACGGGGCGGGCAGCAGAGCGGACGTGCCCACGACAATTGTTGTAGTCACCCCAGGCGCCTGCGTTTCGGCTACTTGAAGCCGGATGCCGGTGCGTTTCTCGATCTCCTGCTGGAGCATATTGCCGGCCTGTGTGAGTAACGGACTGCCGCTTGGCACGCATACTTGTGCGTGCAGCCAATCCGCAGCCGTAGCAGCCTCAGTTGGAGGAGCTGCCGGCGTCTCCGTTGGCGCAGCCGCAGGCACTTCCGCCGGCGTAACTGCAGCCGGTTCCACGGGCGCGGCAGGTCCAGAATCGGGTTTCTCATTCGTACATGAAGTCGTACAGCAAATCAGCAAAAGCACCAAGGCCTTCGCGATCATGCCCGCAGCAACGCCGAAACGCATATCATTGCCCTCTATTCTGTTTTCTGTTACGTGCGTGCACGTTACGTATCGCGACGCTGTCCCGTGTTCACGCACCTTCTGGAATAGCCCTAAGAAAGCGGAGTGCCGGGGACTTTGCTTTCCCCGGCACTCCTAGTCCATTTCTAGTCGCCTCATGCGGCGTCTAGACGATAGGCGTCACACATAGCATTACGGGAAATCAAGGTCGCCAGTGCTGAAGCCTGTGGGTACTTTAAACGCGAACTCGTTCATCGGCCACACGTCGCCGTGATACTTGCAGAATTCCACATGGCCGTCCATGAACAGGATGTTCTCACCACCGGGAATGTGGTTGAAACGGTTGGCATCGGCGCCGCCGCCGCCAGCAGCAT
This sequence comes from Candidatus Hydrogenedentales bacterium, assembly GCA_041662805.1. GTDB lineage: Bacteria > Hydrogenedentota > Hydrogenedentia > Hydrogenedentales > SLHB01 > JAIBAQ01. Next base: position 5,339 of record JBAZRU010000523.1, read on the forward strand.
AGGCACGGCTTTCGTCGTACATAACCACGACTTCAGACTGCGCGGACGCAGAG
>JBAZRU010000524.1:0-3292 GCA_041662805.1 Candidatus Hydrogenedentales bacterium
GCTTCCGCGCCTCCTGGCCCACGTGCTGTTCGAGCACGGTGAACTCGGCCTTGATTCGCCGCGACTCGCGGATATAAGGATACTTCGCGAGGCCATCCTCCGTGTCGACGATGTCCTTGCGGAGCTTGAGGCCTGGCCACCCCGCCTTGCCATCGGCGCGGGGCGCTTCGGTTTGCATCCAATACAGGAGCGACAAGCTGAGCTGCTTCGCGCGCGCGAGATGGCGTTGTGCTTCCTCTTCGGGCACATCAATGAGATTGCCCAGCCAGTAATCGTTTTGCGGCCAGTTCACGAGCGAGACATCGCCTCTCAGAAACCCGTCGACGAAGTTGCGCCGGTCGAGAATGCGGCGGTACAGCCAAAAGTCCGCCTTTTCGCCAAGCGTTCCCGAAGGGTCGAACCCCATCTTGCGTTCCTTCAGCGTCTGCGGATGCGTACAGAGCCAATCGATCAAGGGGCCTGTCCACGGTGGCGTCATCTCGGGAACATAGCCCCGCCAGAAAGCGTATTCGGCGGGCTTGTCGATCGTGTGATCCTCGCCCTCGATATGCTCCATGGCAAAGCAGCACGTGAAGGCCTGCATGTTCTTCGGCTGGTACTCCGGCGTGGCATGCAATTCGTTCGTGTCGCTCTTCGCCTCAGCCCCAACCACATACTCGGTCTTCGTCATGGGCAGCAGATCGCCCATCTCGGTCGCGTCTATGAAGTACGGCGCTTCCAGGGTGAGGCTGTTGCCCGATTCCAGGTCGCGAACCTGCACGGCGGTCACGCGGTCGCCGTTGGTTTCGGCGGCAATGGGCTTGTGCCGCAACAACAACGTGAGCTTTCTGTTGGCAAGATGCGGAGCGAAGAACTCGTGCAACACAGCCACGGACACGCGCGGCTCATGGCACAACCGCGAGACGTTGCCGTTTCCGGGATTCAGGAACTCAACGGCGTGCGCGGCATCCGTGAGGGGGTAGTTGCGCGTGCAATACTCGCGCACGCGGCGGCGGTATTCGAGATATAGGCGCGTGCTGCCCGTTGTTTCGATCCACTGATTCTCGTCGGGAGGCACGGCCTGCGCCGTCACTTGCCCGCCGATCCAATCGGTTTCTTCCGTCATGATGACCGAGCGCCCACGCATCAACAGCGACAACGCCGCCGCGCACCCGCCCAGTCCGCCGCCGATGATGACAGCGTCGGCGCGAAGACCAGAGACGTTGGTGGATCTTGGCGCGGGGGTTGGCGTTTGAGCAAAAGCATATCGTGGCGCCACGGCCCCCGCCGCGCACACTGCGCCCGATTGAAGAAACGCACGGCGATTGAATCGAAGAGTCATTGTGATTTTTCCCATCCTGAACCTGATCACTATCGGATCTTCGGCGTGCCCATTCTACAGTTCATTCCGCATTCCGAAAGTGAAATCTTCGATCCTAAGTGTCCGGTCTTGCGCGTTCCACTTATTCATTGATCGCTGACAGCAAATGTCTACTGAGGTTTTCGAGGAGCCGGTAGAAGCGCGAATCACCGATTCTGCCGATAGTTCCCTGAATGTGGCTGCGGGGGATCGTCGCAAGAAACCCCAAGCGAACCACAGAAGGAGCAAGCAGGCCGGACATTTCGAAATCGTCATCGCTACGGGAGACAACTTCGTCGAAATCGGGTACCGTTTGATGGAGTTGAGTGCTGATACCGCACGCGAGAATATCTCCGAATGGAGGACGTTCCCGAAGGAGAAGAACCGGCCGGATCTTTGCGATTCCATCAACCTGGGAGAGCTGTGCGAGGGCGATGTCTCCCTCTCTCATGCGCGGTAATCCGGATTGGACTCTTTTACCATGGTTGCCTGGTACTCCGGTTCCGAGTCTCCGTATGCCGATCGCAAGCACTCGGTCGACAATGCGTACCACTGCTGTCGTTCTGCGTCCAGTTCCCCGGTATCGACAACAGACACGAGCACGGTGCGCCCCTGCTCGGCGTCTATCGGTTGGCTGAGCTCAAGATGCGTAGAGTCCAAGACTTTTGCCGCAACCATCTTCATCTTCTATTCCTTGTGTGCGACCAAATTCAGAGTACTCGAAGGAGCATGGGGCGTCAAGCTTTGGCGAAGGCATAGCGGGGCGAGTCGGCACGTGCAATTCACGAATCTGATCGGACAGCCCTGAGCGGGAAGCGTTCGGGATGTTCGATCATCTCGAGCGTCAAGTCGATATCCAGGTTTGGCCAATGGAAGTGCCCGGGTGTTGGCTCTTCGAAAGCCAAGATATTGGCCACGGTCGAGTCCTTGAACCAAGGGAATTCGGAGAACGGCATGAAGTATTCGCGGTCGTGCGTCATCAACTAGATTCCATTCGCGGAGATGTTGGTCACTTCACTCAATTCGCGTCACCGATAGACATCTCGCCGATGGCCCACTTTCACAACATAAACGACGAGGGCCTTGTCTTCCACGGAATACACTCTTCGATAGACGCCGTAACGAACGCGGTATTTGTCCGTCCCCGACAACTTCTGGCTTCCCGCCGGTCGCGGATTCTCGGAAAGTTTTTGAATTGCCGCTGCGATTCGTTGGCGGTCCTTCTTCGATCCGATAGCCTCAATCTCTTTGACCGCGGAAGGCTTGATTAGTACTTCAAATTTTGCCACGCCGCTTCAGATCCTTGAGGACTCGTTCAAAGGAGAGGTTCGGTTCAGTCGCCCTCTCTTCAAATGCCGCAAGATCCTCGTTGTCTTCCGCGAGACTTTGCTTGACGGCCTCGTTGACCAAATCCGACAGCGTTCGATCGGTCTCCGCTGCCTTGACTCGGAGGGCTTTGTGGATGTCGGTGTCGAGATACAGCGTAGCGCGTTTGAGTGTGGTCTTCATAAACGCATTATAACGCATTGACGTCAAAGCGTTACTGGGTACGAAACGGGATCTCAGCCGATGTACACGACTTCCTCTTCCAACTCCACGCTGAATCTGTCGCGAACGGTCTGCTTCACCATGGCGATGAGGGCGAGGATGTCCGCGCTCGTGGCGTTATCGTCGTTCATGATGAAATTGGCGTGCATCGGGCTGATGAGCGCGCCGCCGTGGCGCGTACCCTTCAATCCGCAGGCCTCGATCAGGCGTCCGGCGTGGTCGCCATTCGGATTCTTGAAAACGCTGCCGCAGCATTTTCCCTGGGGCTGCTTTTCTTTACGGCGCTGGATGTAGCGATCGTAAATGGCACGCTGGTCCTCGACAACCGGCTCGAATCGAAACAGGCCGCTAAGAATCAGGCCGCCACGCGGACAAAACGTCTGGCCGCGGTAGCTGTAGAGCGAA
>JBAZRU010000524.1:3302-5387 GCA_041662805.1 Candidatus Hydrogenedentales bacterium
CGGTCATCGGCACGCGTTGATAGCCGTCCGTGGGCGTCATGACTTCGACGGATTCGAGGAGCATGCAGGTGGACCCGTTGACGGTGCCTGCGTTCATATAGACCGCGCCGCCCACGGTGCCGGGAATGCCCGTCAACGCGCCGACCATGCCGTAGTTGTTGGGGATCATGATGCCGCTGACGACGTGATCGAGCACGACTCCGGACTCGACGCTATAGCGATGGCCTCCGAGATCCGCGATGCCCATCAACCGGCTTGTGATCATGACAATACCGTCGAAGCCGCTGTCGTCGATGAGGACGTTCGAACCACCACCCAGGACGATCCGCTTCGTGTCTTGCGTACGCATCCACTCATAGGCCTCGCGCGCTTCTTCGATGGTCGTCGGCAGCAGGGCAAGCCGCGCCGGGCCTCCGACGTTGTAGAGCGTCAAGGGTGCTAGAGGATAGTTCTCAATTGCGAATTCAAACGGAAGGGTAATCATGCAAGAGAGGATACCCGAATAGGGTAAGAAGTTCCCATCCGATACCCCCTTGACATGCGCATGGCGTGTGGTAATATTGAGTCATGAAATAGACGCAGCGCGGCGATGAGGTTCAATAGGGAGCCTTCGGGACACGCGGATGTGGTCGGAAAGGAGGTGGTCCAGATATGAGTGGTCCGAGTACGACTCCTTGCGCCGTAGCTGGACATGCCAAACGTATGGCTATACCGGAGAGTTTCTCGATGGAGATCCGTCCAGCTTAGTAGCGCCGGGAGCGCGCACTGGACTATGCTTTGGCCGGGCGGCGTCTGCGAGCAGCGCCGCCCGGCTCGCTTTGTGTCCGGGGAAAATGGGGTGACTGCGCATATGGCCGAACAGGCTTCGATTTCGACTCCCGCTCACGGAAGACGCGCCCAGTGGGGAACGCTCGCGCTGATGCTGGGCGCGATACTGCTCGTACTGGCGCCGTTCTTCGCGGCTCCTCTCTACACCATCGGCCCGGCGGCGGCCGTGTTTCTGTATCTGTGTTACCTGAACCTCCTCCGAAGGCACATATTTCTCCGCAATCTCAAGGAACACCATTGCCTTACCCTCGCATCGGACGACGGAGAAAGGAACGCGGACCTTCCCCCCGTCGTCGTGATCGCCCCGGCGCGCAACGAGGAAGCGGGCATCGAAGAGGCGGTCCGCTCGATGTGCACTCTGGACTATCCCGACATCCGCGTGCTGATTGTGAACGACCATTCCACGGACAAGACGGGGGTGATTCTCGACCGCCTTGCGACCGAATTGCCGAACTTGCGCGTGCTGCACAATCCGCCGTTGCAGGAGGGGTGGCACGGCAAGGCCAATGCCGTGTGGCACGCTATCCACGAGGCAGATGCCGGCCGCCCCTGGATCTTGCAGACCGACGCCGACACGGTCTTCCATCCCAAAGCGCTGCGCCGCGCAATGGCCTTTGCATTGAACGAGGATCTTGACTATCTGACCTGCGTTGTGTGGCTCGACAACCGAACCCTGCCCGAAGAATTGGTGATGCCGCTGGCGTGGTGCGGAATCCTTATGCGCGCGCGCCGGGGGCGTATGAACAATCCCGCTACGCCTGCACTCGGCGTGGGGCCGTTCATGCTCTACCGGCGCGATTCGTATTTCGAATCGGGCGGCCACGAGGCGTTCAAGTCGCAAACTCCCGAAGACGAAATGCTCGCAGCGACCTTCAAGCACGGAGGCGGGCGCATGGGCGTCGCGTGGACGCACGAGCTGGTGCGATTTCGCATCTATCGGGGATATACGCAGTTGCGCGACTTTCTCACGCGGAAGACGCGCATCTTCTGCGACGACCGTTTGGACAGATTCCTCGTCTCCATCGCGGGCATGCTGATACGGCACGTGCTCCCATTGCCTCTGGGCCTTGCCGCAATGTCGAAGGCGGGTTCGCCTGGCGCTCTGCACATCGCGTGGGCCATCTACACAAGTGCTGCCCTCGCCGCCTACTGCACCCTATCGTGGAGCTTTGCCCGCCACGCCGAAGTGGCTCATATGCGGCCGGGTCTCCAATGGGCGCATCCCCTGGGAGGCCTGCTCCGCGTTTGGTTCACGAT
>JBAZRU010000525.1:0-5386 GCA_041662805.1 Candidatus Hydrogenedentales bacterium
GGGGTCCTGCGCAGATCTGAGGCCTGGAGTCCAGGTAGGCGCTGAATTGTGAACGGGACTTGTTAGGCATGGTTAGGTCCTCGAATGTTACTACCCATATACATACGTTAGTTTGTTGCACTCGAAACTCCTATCCGTGTAGAAGACACGCACCGATTCTCGGGGCGGAAGTTGCCCGCTCCCACTTTTTGGACGCACGCCCGTCCCCCGATCTTGAATTCGGAACCTCCCCCCATAAAATGCTACAATCCGCCGCATGCCTCCGTGTATTCAAACGGATAATCTAACAAAATGCTACCGGTCGGTCGTGGCAGTTGGGGGATTGACCCTGACGGTGAACGACGGCGAGGTACTTGGCTTGCTGGGCCCGAACGGGGCCGGCAAGAGCACTACCCTATACATGCTCTGCGGACTTGTTCCGCCGACCTCGGGCGACATCACTCTCTTCGGTAAGGATTTGGCCCGCAACTACTTGGAAGTATCCTCGCGCATCGGCGTCCTCGTCGAACGGCCCGCCTTCTACAACCACCTGTCCGCACGGACCAACCTCCAGATCCTTGCGCGCCTCTCCGGACGCGAAGTCGCCATCGACCGCGCCTTGGACCGGGTCGGCCTGTTGCACGCCGCCAAGACCAAAGCAGGCGTGCTCTCACACGGGATGCGCCAGCGGCTGGGCCTCGCCCAAGCCTTGCTCACCGAACCGGAACTGCTCCTTCTCGACGAACCCACAAGCGGACTTGACGTCGAGTCGACCAACGAAGTGCTCAAACTGCTTCGCTTCCTCGCCGATGAGGCCAAGGTTACGATCGTCTTTTCCAGCCACCTGCTGCACGAAGTCGAAATCCTGTGCGACCGCGTGGCCGTGTTGAACAAGGGGCGATTGATCGCGTGTGAGGAAACCGAGTCGTTGCTTTCCTTCGATCAAAGCCAAGTCGAAGTCCTCGTCGATTCGCCCGAAGCGGCGGCCCGGCGCTTGACCGGCCAGAGCTGGGTCGAGTCGGCGAAGGTCGACACTGGCCGGGTCTACGTCCGTCTGAAGGCAGGCGGCACGCCCCATCAGTTGACCGCCTTCCTCGTCTCGGCGGGCTATCGCATCATGGGCGTCATCCCGCGGCGCCGCAGCCTGCAAGAGTATTTCCTGAAGGTGTTGAACACATGATCCAGCGGATATGGACAGCCTATCTGGCCGAGTGCCTCAAAGCGGTGCGCTGGAAATTCTCGTACCTCGGGCCGGTGTTGGTGGTGGCTATGGTGGCCTTTGCGCCGCTGATTCAACCGATCCGCCGCGACGGCGCGGGCGACTACAGCTTTATCGCCTTCGCCACGCCCATGGCCCTCAACCTGCTCGGACTGATTCTGCTCCTGTCGTATTGCGCGTGCCTCGTCTCATCCGAGACCGCCTCCGGCACGATCCGCCTGGTGCTGGTTCGCCCCATCCTGCGCCACGAATACCTGGCCGCAAAGCTGCTCCTCGGGTTGTCGTATGCCTTTCTTTTGACCCTCTTGACCGCCGCGACCTCGTGGGCCTTGGCGGGATTGTTCGGCGATCTCTCCGGGGTCGAATACGGCGGCGAAGTCCTCTTCACGGGAACCCAAATGGCCACGACCTATTTCTATGGAATTCTCCTGGCGTTGGCGCCGCAAGCCGCCGCGGTCGCCTATGCAGTCTTTATTTCTGTTATGACCCGCACGACGGGCGCCAGCGTGGGCGCGGCGATCGGCATCTGGATCGTCCTCGACGCCGTGAAATACCCGCTGCACATCGCGCCGGTGCTGTTCTCGACCTATTTCGAGACCCCCTGGTCGGTCTTCTCAAACCGATGCGCCGGCATCGACTCCACCTGGACGCCCGGCATCTACGGATGCCTCGCGGCCTCGCTCGGCTCCTTCGCCGTGTTCACGATCCTTTCCGCGGTCATCCTGCGCAGGCGGAATCTACAGGGATGATTGCCGCGCTCGTTCCGTTGGTCCTCTGTGGCCTGACCTTCGTGGAACAGGACATCCCCGATGTGACTCTATACGCCGCAGATGGGTTTTCCGGGCAGCGCGACTCGAATTTTCTGCGTGCGGATTTCGATGGAGATGGAACGCTTGACCTGTTGCTGCCAACCTATCTGGCCTTCCAACGCGGGGGCGGCTTCAGCAAAACGCAGACTGCCCCTATTCCCGATTTCGGCGAATCGCCCCATTGCGACCTCTGGGGACGCGATATCTACCTTTGCCTATCAGACCGGATCGAGATCATCCGTTGGGACGGGACCCAGTGGCGGCGCATCCTAAGCCAGCAACTCATCTGGCCCCGGGATTGCCGTTTCAAGACATTCAGCACGACCTTCGACTTCGAAGATCCCAAGGCATTGCGGTTTCACAAGTTCTTGCAGGATCTGGACGGAGACGGGAAGCCGGAGATCATTGTCCCAGCGCGCGATGCAGTGCACGTCTATCGCCAGGGAGAGCTCTTTTTCGAGGACGCGGCCCAGTGGAGTGTGTACCCTGCGAAAAAGGTGCAGACATTCGAGATGGAGCCGATCTGGCCTCCGAGAAACAGGATCATTCGTCCGCTGAACATCGGCTGGAACTGTGACTTGTATGTGTCCGGCTCCAACCTGGTTGTTGAGACCGTTGAGAATCTGAGTTCTCCAACGAAGCAACTCCGCTCCGTGCATCGCCCCATGACCTTTGATACGGGGTTTGCGATGCTCGGCGAGCCTGAACCGCCAAGAGTCTACCGCGTGCCGTCCAACACGTACAGGTGCAGACTCAACGATGACGACGTGGCCGATTTTGCCGGAAGCCAACGTGAAAGATCGAAGACCGGCCCTGTCCCGATTCCAGTGTTGACGCTCACGGTTTCCACCGATGGAGGCGCGTCGTGGACCACGCTACGAACGACCGTGTCGCAACAACAATGCTACTGCGTGGACATTAACGCGGATGGCCGGCTCGACCTGATTGCCGAGTCCTCCGGGCTATACCAGGGGGGGCTGCGCGAACAGGCTACCTCGTTTTTAACGGGGAAGACCGTAAGCCAGAACGTGAATGTCGTCCCGCAGCAACCCGACGGCAAGTTCATTCAAGACAAAGCGATTCGGAAACGCTTCACGATTCAGCTTGACGCGCCGCCGATGCAGAACTCGCCGATGTTTCGCGCCTATCAGATCGGCTGCCTGATAGACCTCACAGGGGATTTCACTGGGGACGGCTTGCTTGATTTGGCTATCCATGAAGCCCCGGAACGTATAGCTGTTTATCCCTTCACCGGGACGGGGTTTGCCACGGCGCCGCTTGCCGTTCTGGCAACGAAACCGGATTGGATGTTTGCCGTAGGGGATGTTGACGGGGATAAGCGGGCCGACATCGTTCTGAGCGGGCCGGAGTCTACCGATGCAGACGTGAACACCGTCGCCATGCGCCGCTTGTTCCTATCGCGGGAGACCGCCCCATGATCCCCGTGGTATGCCTGGTTCAAGTGCTGACTCTTTCCGCGACGGTCTTCGATGTTCAGTCAATGCCCATGGCAGAGCCGAAGCCGCAGATCTTCTACAGTCAAGGCGATGCCCATGGCAATGCGGCGGTCTGCGCCTTGGCAGGAAGTAGTCTGACGGTCTACTTCCGGTCCGGAGAAGCCAGGACCTTGGCATTGCCCGATGGAGTGGGGGCATTCGACATTGCCTCCCTGGAAGAAGGAGCTGCCCCCCAAATTGTGTGCCGTATAGGCAAGCAGGTCTTCGCGATTCCTCTCGCCGCAACCGGGCAGCGTATCGCACCGGTAACGCTGTTTGAAACGGAGAATCCCGAGCCAGGCGCGGCAGTGCAGGCTTTTCCTCGTACTATGGTGATTTCGAAGGATGGGCGCCGTGGCTTGGTCTTGCCCTTTGAAGATGCCCAGGAATTCCGGGGCCTTTCGGGAGAACTCTTGGCGCGCTATCCCAACGCTGCGCCCGAAAACCCGAGCGTAGAGGACATGCGTGTGTACTCGCTGGCGGGGAAGATGGCTCCACTTGTGCCTGGAGGGCTAGCCTTTATTGTCGGGGACGACGAGATGATTGGCACGGGATTGCCCGACGAGTTCACGTTAGCGGAATCGGCTTCGGGACACCATGAGGCCACCTTTCGGCGCGAGTTTCCGCTTTCCAGCACGGATTCTTCGCTTCGTGTGGAGTACGGCTACCACGCAGAGACGTGGGATACGCTGATCACCATGCCCCTGGTCGCGCCAAAGGCAAATGCATCGAAGAAGAACGAGCCTCCCGCAAAGAAGAGTCCCGCCCGCCGCTATCCTGGAACCATCATGGTTGACCGCGAATACGCGCCCGACTTCAATGGAGACGGGTATACGGACCTCCTGTTGTGGAGCGCCCCCAAGCCCGGACTATCTATCGATTCCCTGATCCGCACCGCCATCGGCAATACGTGGCCCATCCGATTGACGATCCACCTCTACAGCCCCGATAAGAAGCGATTCGACCCGGCCCCCGTTACCACGATAGCCATGCAGGTACCCGTGTTCTGGTTTGTGGATTTGGGGAGGAAGAGGCATCCATTTCCCTTGTGGCTTGTGCGCGATTTCGATGGCGACGGGAAGACGGACCTGCTACTGCCTAGCAAAGACAGTGAGCTTTCGGTGTGGCTGGCGCGGGACGGATTTGGGGCAGCACCAAGCGAGACAATGACGTTCTTGGAGCCTTTGGAGCAGATTATTGCGTCTTCGGATGTGGACCTGAAGGGAAGAACCGGGCTGGTGATTCAGGGCCAAAGCCGACTTCACATTTTGTGGCCAAAAGAGTAGGGTGAGCGCGGTTTACGGGTCAAAGGTAGGGGGGCGGGGTCCAATTATCCGAGCAGTTGGCTCAGCTTCTTGGCGACCGCCTCGACGATTTCGGGCTTCTTGTAGTTGCCCTGCTCCAATGACTGACGTGCAGCCTCGACGCGTTCATTGCGGATTTCCGGCTCTTGCTTGGCAACACTTACGAGTTGCTGAAGGCGAGCCGCTGCCTGCGCCTCGGAACTGATCAGGACATCGTCTTGGCCGATAGGTGCTTGCGCATCGTCGCGACGCCGGTCCTTTACGTTCGAAGGACGGTCGGGAGCGGGTTCGGGAATTCCGCCTAATCCTTGTATACCGACCATGTGTCCTCACTCCTCATATCGTCTGCAACCCTCTTGCGGGCTGTCTACATTCGGTTTATCGGCAGAATCACCCGAAACCTTAACTGATGCAAGTGATTGATTTATATCTAGTTACAAAAACTACCACAACAGATCCCCGCCGTTCAAGCGGATTTGATGCCCGCCAAGCCCCTATTCCGGGAAACAAGGGTCAGACAATCTCCCCCGCAAACGACTGCCGGTACAGAGACTCTATCAACTCTGGAGTGATTTCCCC
>JBAZRU010000526.1:0-5374 GCA_041662805.1 Candidatus Hydrogenedentales bacterium
AGACCGCGCGCGAATCGCACCGCGTCTTCGTAGACCCACGCCTGGTTCGCGTCAAGCCGTAGCCCTGCGCCCTCGCCGATTGCCTCGCGAACCGCTCGAACCGTCGCGATGTCCTCGTCCACGCTACCTCGTCCAATCTTCAATTTGAACGTGCGATACCCTTCCGAAAGCCGGCGGGCCGCCTGTTCCAGCACGTCTTCGCGCGTACCCAACAACAGCGCGTTTAGCGACACCGCGTCGCGGCAGCGTGGATTGAGCAGGCGGCCAAGCGACTTGCCCTCTGCTTGGGCATGCAGATGAAGAATGGCCGTCTCGACACCGAATCGTACCGATGCAAACGCGCGATCCCACGGACGCGCAGCGTAGGGCTCCGCGTCCAGCGTGTACTCGCTTTTCTTTAACGCGTCTACCACGTGGCGCGCGCTCACCAGCGACGACTCCATGGTTTCAAAGCTGAACCCAGGCAGCGGGGCAATCTCGCCGTAACCAATGGCGCCATCCCCGGACTCAAGCGCGATGATGTACCCTTCGCGTTTCGTAATGGTCCGTCCGCGCAACTCAAGCGGGCGCTTCAACCGCAACGCATACCGAAAGTAACGCGCCCGCGCGAATTTCATAGCACCCATCCCGCCGAGAAGATGATGCTGAACACGATCAGAAGACGGCCCGTCGCGCCGAGGGCTTGGTTCAACGCCGCGCCGTCCGTCGAACGATACACGGTGCGCGACGCGCCTGCTGCCAGGGGTAGCGTTACCGCGGGCACGGCCCACATCAGCATATTGCCGGTCACCCAGTAGAAGTGCAGCGGAAGGACGAGACACGCGAGCAGGATGCACGACTGAAACTCGAAACGCGCGAAGGTGCGCCCGAAACGCACGGCAAGCGTCTTCTTGCCGGAGACTCTATCCTGCTCGATATCGCGCAGATTGTTGACCGTCAGCAATGCCACCGAGATCAGGCCGGGCGCGATGCCCGCGAGTATCAAATCCACTGCGCTCGTCATCGCAACCACCGGTTTGAATTCGAGGCCGTGCAAATAGAACGTGCCGCAGACCGCCACAGGTCCGAAGAATATCAGCACAAACAAATCGCCTAGTCCCAGGTAGCCCAGCGGAAAAGGACCGCCTGTGTACAGGATGCCGCAAATGATCGACACGACTCCGATGATCACGAAGGGCCAACCGCCGCGCCAAATGATGTAGGCTCCCGGCAGCAACGCCAACGCAAACGCCGCGATGAACGCGGCCCGCATCGTCTTCGGCGACACTAGCCCTGCCTGCGTTGCGCGCGTCGGGCCAATGCGCTCGGTCGTGTCGCTGCCCTTTACAAAATCGAAATAATCATTGGCGAAATTCGTGCCGATTTGGATCAGCATCGCCCCCAATAACGCACAGAATAAGGACGGCCAATGAATGTCCAGCAAGTCGGCATAGGCTATCGCCGTGCCGATGATCACCGGCGCCACCGCCGCGCCGAGTGTCTTCGGGCGCGCGGCCATCAGCCAGATGCGCAGTGTTGACGGAGCCGGCGTTGCCATTCGTGTCTCCCCCTTTACGCCGCTCTATGGATACCGGTTGAATTTGTTGAAGTCGGGCTTACGCTTCTCATTGAACGCGTTGCGGCCTTCTTGGCCTTCTTCGGTCATGTAGAAGAGCAGCGTCGCGTTGCCCGCAAGTTCCTGCAATCCTGCTTGCCCGTCGCAGTCCGCGTTGAGCGCCGCTTTCAAGCACCGGATCGCCATTGGCGAGTTCGCGAGGATTTCGCGGCACCATTGCACCGTCTCTTCCTCCAACCGCTCCAGCGGCACCACCGCATTCACCAATCCCATGTCGAGCGCCTGCTGCGCGTTGTATTGCCTGCACAAGAACCAGATCTCGCGCGCCTTCTTCTGTCCCACGATCCGCGCCATGTAACTCGCGCCGAACCCGCCGTCGAAAGACCCCACTTTTGGCCCCGTCTGTCCGAATACCGCGTTCTCCGCGGCAATTGTCAGGTCCGCGACGAGATGCAGAATGTGCCCGCCGCCGATCGCGAACCCCGCCACCATCGCGATGATCGGCTTGGGGCACGTCCGCATTTGCCGCTGAAAATCGAGCACGTTCAACCGCATCGTGTTCTTCGCGTCGTCTTTGTATCCGGCGTCGCCGCGTATCTTCTGGTCGCCGCCCGAACAAAAGGCCTTGTCGCCTTCGCCGGTGAGAATGACGACGCCGATCTCCGGATCGAATCGCGCCTCGTGCAACGCGTGCGCCATCTCGTCTACCGTCAACGGACGAAACGCATTCCGCACACGCGGCCGGTTGATCGTGATCTTCGCGATCCCTTCCGCCTTGTGGTACTTGATGTCCGTGTACGTGCCCGCTTCCACCCATTTCACCGCGGCCATTGAAATCCTCCTAACTGCCTTCCAGAAACGCCTTCACGAGGGTAGTATATGCAGACGGGTTTTCATAGTGCACGCAGTGCCCCGCTCCGGTCACAACCGCCAGCCGCGACGCCGCGCATCCCTGCTCCATCTCCCGCCCCAATGCAACAAACTTCGGGTCCTCTTCGCCCGTCACCAGCAACGCCGGAATTGTGTTGACCGCCCACTCCGCCCAAAGCGAGGGTTGCGCGCCCGTGCCCATGCCGCGCAACGACGCCGCCAGTCCGCGCGTCGAATTGCGCGCACGCCGCGCGATCAATGCATCACGCCTCTCCGGGTCTCTAGCCAGCGACGCAAACAAGGGCTGTTCATACCACTGCCGCACGAATGCCGCAAGCTCGCCCTCCTCCACCTGCCGCGCAAGCTCCTCGTCGTGTTGCCGCCGCTCCGCGCGCTCGCGCTCCGTGCGCAGGCCCGGTGACGCCGATTCGAGCACGAGCCGGTCCACGCGCATTGCGTAGATTGCGGCCACGTACAACGCCAACCGCCCGCCCATCGAATACCCCACCAGCGAGAACGACGGCACGTCGATTTCGTCAATCAACTCGATCAGCGCGGTCGCCGTCTCAAGTAACGTATAGGGCCGGTCGCTGGTGGTCTCGACGCTCCTGCCGTGTCCCGGCAAGTCCACGACCGCACAACGAAATGACGGCTCAAAGGATGGCAATATCTCGGCCCAGTCATCCGCGCTTCCGAGAAATCCGTGGAGAAACACCACCAGCGGCGCACCGGAGGCGCCGGTCACGCGGGAGTGCAGATGTGGCACGTCCGGTAGTGTCATTTCCCGTCGAGGGCGGCGCGCGCCGCGTCCAAGAGTCCTTCGTGCACCGCGCGGTTCTCGCCCCGGTCCGTGCACACTTCGATGATCGAAGACTTCCCAAGTTCAAAGGCGTGCTCGTAGGCCGCCGCGAAATCCTTGAAGGACTTCGGCTTTGCATATCCGAGTCCCATCATCATGGCCGCGTGGTGAAAGCCCAGCCCATGCGGCGTTCCGAAGTATGGTTCGAACAACGCCTGCTGTTCCGCGATCGGCAGGAAGTGAAAGATGCCGCCGCCGTTATTGTTGATAACGATCAGCACGACCGGCTCGGGCGTCTCGTTCAACAACGCCAGCGAATTCAAGTCGTGCAGTGCTGCGACGTCTCCTATCACCGCCGTCACCGGCTTGTCGAACCCATGCGCCAAACCCGCCGCCGTCGCGATGTTCCCGTCGATTCCACTCGCGCCGCGGTTCGCCACGACAAAAATCCCGTCGTGACGCGGCGCGGCGAACATGTCCATGTCGCGAATCGGCATGCTGTTGCCGACAAACAGCACGCTCTTCGCCGGGATGTGCTTCGATAACGTCCACGCAACGCCAGGCTCGGTGATGTCCTCGCGTATCATCAGCCGCGATTCCACGGCTTTCCCCGTCTGCTCGCTGACCGCGCGCAGGCCCTGCAACCAAGGGCCGTCGGGATTCACATTCTGCGCCGCCATCAACCACGCGCAGAATGGATCGAGGTCCGCTTGCACGCGCACCGTCACCGCATGCGCCGGGTCGTGCCGCAGCGGATGGCCCGCAACGCGCACGTACATCACCGGGGGATGCGCGGCAAGAAACTGCGCCAAGCGTTTCGACGTCACAGCCCCGCCGATTTGGAGCACGACGTCCGGGCGCAAGACCTCCGGTGCGCGCTTCGAGGCGAGCGCGAGGTCGAACCAATTCATTACGACACCGGCTGTATCGTCCATGCGCAGCCCCGAAGCGATGTCCGCGAACACGGGCCAGCGCAAAACCTTGGCCAGCTTTAGCACGGCATCAACTTCCGGCGGCGACGTCAACTGACCCACAATGAGCAAGCCACGCTCCGCCTGATGCAGCTTCTTTAATAGATCGCGCTGCGCATCGGCGGATAGCTTCACCTCGCTGACCGCATGCGTCGTGTAGGGGGCGTGTCCGGCCATCCACGTGCTCAGCGATTTCAGATATGCGCCAAATACGTCGTCCGACTTGACCGGCGCCAACGGCTCGCGAAAGCAACAGTTGATGTGAACCGGACCGGCCTGTCCTTGCGTCGCGCGAAACACTGCTTGGTCTACCGTGGTAAGCACGACTTCCGGGGCGACGGTCGCTTCCGGGCACGGCAACGCCGCGCTCCACCGCGCATACGCGCCGAAGAAGCGCGTCTGATCGATGGCTTGGTTGGCGCCCGTATCCAGCAGTTCTGGCGGCCGGTCCGCGGTCAACACGATCAACGGGACCTGCGCCATCGCGGCTTCGACAATTGCGGGATAGTAATTCGCGACGGCGGTCCCCGACGTGCAGATCAGCGCGACCGGACGGCGCTGCGCCCTCGCATATCCCAGCGCGAAATACCCCGCGCCGCGCTCGTCGAAGTGCACGAACTTCTTCGCGCGCGACTCGCTTGCCGCCGCGACCGTTAGCGGCGTGCTGCGCGAACCCGGCGAGATCACGAAAGTATCCACCCCGTTTCGCAGCAGCTCTTCGACGATCAACTCCGCCCACAAGGCATTGATATTCGGCGCATTTGCGATGGTCATTTCGCGAGTATCCCTACGAACGGACTGAGCTTGTTCTCAATCTCCGCCCACTCCTGTTCCGCTTCGGACCCCGGCACGATTCCCGCGCCCGCGTACAGCGACAACGTCGTATCGCTCACCAATCCCGACCGGATGCCCACGGCAAACTCGGCGCTATCGCCGCCGATCCACCCCACAGGCCCCGCGAACCAGCCGCGGTCGAAGGGCTCCGCTTCGGCAATCCAACGCACCGCGCCCTCTTTCGGCAATCCGCCCACGGCCGGCGTGGGGTGCAGCGTGCGCAACAAATCCGCGTCCGTGTTGTCTTGTTCGAGAATGCCTTCGATGTGCGTGCGCAAATGCTGGCACTGGTGCAGCTTCAACACCGAAATGTCTTTGTCCACGTGGACCGTCTTGCAACGCGCG
>JBAZRU010000527.1:0-5368 GCA_041662805.1 Candidatus Hydrogenedentales bacterium
CCCACGCTAAAGCCGGAAGGTATTCTCATTCTCGAATCCGATCTCGTGCACCCCCACGAATCGCTTGGGCGATTCCACTCGATTCCCGCGACGAAGATGGCGGAGGAGCTTGGCCGGAAAGTGGTGGCGAACGTGGTTGTGCTGGGGTATCTCGTGGGGCTTACGCGTGTCGTCTCTCGCGCGGCAGCGGAGGCTGCCATACGCCAGACTGTGAAGCCAAAGACCGTGGAGTTGAACCTGCGCGCATTTGATGTGGGATTTGTATTGGCGGCCAAGGGAGATTGATGCCATGGACGGGGCAGTGCTGGTGATAGGAGCAGGCATGGCGGGTCTGCGCGCCGCGCTGGACCTTGCCAAGAATGCCGTGCGTGTCGTTCTCGTGGATCGGGAGCCGGTGATCGGCGGGGTTATGGCGGCCCGGCTTGCGGACAAGTCGGAGAACTTCGATTTCGCGCATGGCGCCGAGATCCCCAGGGTCGATGAAGTCGCTGCCAATCCGGCGATTGAGGTCCTGACTCTTTCCGAAGTGGAAAGCGTGACAGGATCGCCGGGGGCGTTCGAAGTATCGATCGTGCAGCACGCGCGGATTGTCAACGATAGGTGCACACGCTGCAACCGATGCCACGCGGTTTGCCCCGTCGTGGTTCCAAACCAGTATTACTCCGGAATGAGCCATCGGAAGGCGATCTACACGCCGTTTTTTGAAGCCGTCCCCTCCAATTTCGTCATCGATCTCGAAAGCTGCCTCAATCGGCCACCCAATTACCTTCCGTGCGCTCGTTGCGTGGAGGCCTGCGAAGATCATGCAATTCACTTCAATGTGCCTCTCGAAGAGAGGATGACAAGAAAGGTGAGCGCAATCGTACTGTCGACGGGTTTCCGCATGGGGGAGCCGGAGTTATTGCAGAAGCATGGGTATGGGACGCATCCGGATATCGTCACTTCCATGGAATTGGAGCGCTTGATTACACCCGGAAGCCCGACGGGCGGATTTGCCGAAAGGCCATCCAACGGCAGTTCGGCGGACAACGTACTTTTCGTCATGACGGATGTATCCCCGTTTTCGACGGCATGCGCCGCCGCGCAGTGCGACCGGCTTGTCCAACAGGGGGTCAAGGCGGTGACGGTCCTCCATCCGAAGGAGACATCGCGGGGCGAGTCCTTTCGAGATTTCTGGTCGCGGGTCGCTCAACGAAAAGTGAACTTGGCTGACGGCGAGTTGGAGCGCATCACCGTACACGAGGATGGCGCATTCAAGGTACGCTACAAGATCACGGGGGACCTCATGAGCGCGGTCCAGGAATTCGACATGGTCGTATTCACGACGCCTGTGCTGCCCCCTCCGGGCCTCAAGAAAACGGCGGATATTCTTGGCATCGAGTTGGACAACGACGGCTTCGTGAAACCGGGCAATCGCGATTGGGGCCTCAATGCCACCACCCGGCTTGGCGTCTACGTAGCGGGGTGCGTGTCCCGCCCGAAAGACATTCGCGACAGTATTGCCGAGAGCAAGGCCGCTGCCGTCTGCGCCATGCGCCACGTAGAGCGAACTCTCTTCGACCAAGAGGAATTGTTGGGAGCCGTTCAGCACAGCGGGGTTATGATAAACGGCCGCTGGCTGACCGAGGAAGAGCTTCGCCAACGGCTAGAAGGCTTCTTGTTCCAACTGATGGGTGCGCAATCGCAGGAGTAGCGTTAGGATGCCGAATGTGCGATTCGGCAATAGGGTTCCCGGCATCCCGTAGCGGATGGGAATCTGCTGGAGGCGTGATGTTCTCCGATCAATCCATCCTCCGTACCCTCTTGGACAGTCTGCATGAAGGGGTGTATTACGTCGACCTGACGCGCTGCATTACCTATTGGAATCGGATGGCGGAGACCATTACGGGATTCAGCGCGCAAGAGGTTGTCGGGAAATGTTGCGCCGATAACATCCTGATACACGTCGATGAAGACGGCAATTCGCTCTGCCGAGGCGCTTGCCCTCTGGCTGCGTGCATGAAAGACGGAGTCCAACGGACCGCGAAAGTCTACGCTCATCACAAGGAAGGTCACCGATTTCCTGTGAAGCTTGTTGTCGCTCCAATCCGCGACGACAGCGGCGCGGTCGTGGGCGGTTTGGAGACCTTTGTAGACGCGTCGACGGAGCTGGCGGCGCTCCGCGTGGCGCAGGAACAGGACGCCGAGACGTTGCTTTGTCCGCTTACGGGGATTGGCAGCCAGGGCTACGCACGAGACTCCCTTGTCACGGCGCTGAATGGCTTGCAGCCAAACGAGAAGTTGCTTGTGCTTTTGCTCAATATCGATGAATTCCAGAGCATCGCCTCGAAATACGGGACGATGGTAGCGGACATCGTTCTCAAGATGGTTGCCCGCACGCTTGCGGGGGCGTTGCGTTCGATAGATTTTGTCGGACGATGGCGCGAGCACGGATTCTTGGTGTTGATTCCATACGACAGCAAAGGGTATCTGGAACAAGCGTCGAACCGGCTGCGCGTGTTGGTCGAGCGGTCAAGCCGGCAAATCAGCAAGGGGCATCTGAACGCGACCGTTTCGATAGGAGCAACCGAAGCGGACCACTCCAACCACCCATCCGAGATCATCCGACGCGTCGAATCGGGCGCGCTGGCAAGCGACTTGGGCGGCCACAACAGGGTCACGCTTCAATTGAAATCGTGACCTTCACTGCTGGCGGCGCCCGATTAGGCTCATGAACTCCATTCGCGTGGCTTCTTCGTCGTGGAAGCTGCCAAGCACGGAAGAGGTGATCATGATCGAGTTCTGCTTTTCGACGCCGCGCATCATCATGCACATGTGGCGGCATTCGAGAACGACGCCGACCCCTTCGGCTTTCGTCACATCCATGATGGTGCGCGCGATCTCCGCCGTCAGGCGTTCTTGAATCTGCAGGCGGCGGGCGTGGTAGTCGACGATCCGCGAGAGTTTGCTGAGGCCGAGGACTTTCTTGCGGGCAATGTAGCCGATGTGGCAGTAGCCAAAGAACGGAAGTATGTGATGCTCGCAGAGGCTGTACAGCTCAATGTCGCGCGAGATGATCATGTTGTTCGCGGGCGACTCGAAGACGGCCCCGTTGATAGTCTTGCGGATGCTCTCGCGATACCCCGCCGTCAGATCCTTGTAGGCTTGCGCAACCCGTTGTGGCGTCTTCTGCAGCCCCTCTCGTTTGGGGTCTTCTCCGATCTCGATGAGCAATTCACGAATCAGTTCTTCCACGCGTTTAATGTTCATAGCGACAACCTCGCTCGTAGTGAATCGGTAAAACTCGTATCGGCAATCATATCAGCCTCGGCGAATACCGCAACGATATCGGCCAAGGCTTGGCCTGTGTCGGGAAGAACCGTGTCGGGACGCAATTCGAAAATCGGAACGGCCACAAACGGACGCTCGCGGATGTCCGGATCGGGCACGCGAAGATCCGGGTCCTTGACGATCTCTTCTCCGAATAGGGCAATATCCAGATCGATAGAGCGAGGCGCGTACTTGTCCGCCGTCCGGCAGCGCCCAAGCTCGGACTCAATCTGGCGCAACACGTCGAACTTGAGCCAGCGCGGAGTGCCTTCGGTTTCGACCAGACACACGCCGTTCAGAAATGGAGACTGATCGGGACGCCCCAAGGGCGCCGTGCGGTAGAAGGTGGATACGGCGGCCAATTGCACGTAATCGCGCAGCAGAAGCATCGCCTGTGCGATGTTCGCTTCCGGCTCGATGTTAGAGCCCACCGAGACGAGCGCTTCCGTGCGTTTCACCGGATTATCCATGGGGGCGCTCCCGATGAATTTCAATAGCCACGCTTCGCGCAAAGCGGAGTGCCCCCGGCTTATCGACGACCACCGTCACGCCTTTCACCTTGGCATTCTTGAGGCACGTCTCCGCGACACATTCCGCCAAGCGCTCGACCAGGAAGTACTGGGATGCCTCGACGAGCGCCAGCACGGCCAGCTTGATGGATTTGTAATCGACCGTATCCTCGATCCGGTCGCTTGCACAGGCAGCGCTCAGGTCGACGAATAGCGTTATGTTGAGGATGACGTCCTGCTTGTTGACGCGTTCGTCGTCGTTGATGCCGACGATGCAGCGGCACGTGAGATCGCGAATGTAGATTTTGTCCAAGGAATGCCTATCCATACATGCTGCCCCGCAGGTTTCTTCCGCCGTCCACGTAGATAACTTGCCCGGTGACGAAATCGCTCTTCAGGAGAAAGAGCGCCGCCTCGACGATATCGCTGGCGCTGCCGTGCTTATTCAAAGGGTTGCTGTGCGCGAGTGAGGCCAAGTAGGTTTCGTCTTTCCCCTCTGGCGGGAGAATCAGCCCTGGGGCGACGGCATTGACGCGGAGTTGCGGCGCAAACTCGACGGCCATCATACGCGTCAGGGAGTACATCATGCGCTTGCTCAAGTGATATGCGGCGTGCTTGCGGTCATAGTCGGCGATCATGCAATCGAGAAAGTTGAGCACCGACCCAGGCCGCCCGGTCGCTTTCAGCGCGCGCACGATCAAGAGCGGGGCAAGCGCGTGGACATCCACATTGGCGTAGAGGTCTTCCGGCGCGAACTCGGACAACGATGACTCCGGAAATACCGAAGCGTTGTTGACTACGATCGAGATGGGGCCAAGGGCGGCTTCCGCTTCCGCAAACAGGGCCTTTGCGCGATCCAAGTTGGACAGGTCGGCTTGCAGGGACTCCGCGGACACGCCTAAGCTGCGCGCCTCCCGCACGAGGGATTCGGCATCGGCGCGTGATGCGCCGTAGTGCACCGCCACGTTCACGCCGTGCCGCGCCAGGGCCAAGGAGACGGCCCTGCCGATGCGGCGCGAAGCGCCTGTCACGAGCGCGCTTTTTCCATCCAGAGTTTCCACAGCCGGTTATTATATGCCCTTCACAACCTTTAGACACCATCCGCCATGAATGGCGAATCCTCCTCCCGTTCAGGTTATGGCCCCCACAGCCATACCTTCACGTTTGGGTTGCAACATTACCTGTACGGATTGCATTCCCTTAAGGAGAGAACGCACAACCGGAGCTGCGTAAAGAGAAGGGGCCGCGGACGGTCTACACGATCCGCGGCCTCTTCATTATGCGACTTGAGAACGTATCAGGCTTTAGGCGCTCCCGCAGGGGCATCGGCCGGAGCCGGGGCGTCCGCTGGTTGCTCGGCTGGAGCATCCGCCGGGGCCGCGTCTGGTTGCTCGGCGGGTTCCGGAGCCGGCTGCTCTTCCGCTTTCTCCGGGGCCTGCTTGGCGACCTCCGCAACGTCGGAGGACGGCACGATAATTCCCATGGTGTTACCTTGTCCGCCTCCGCCCATCATGCCAAGGAAACCACCGCCATCGTCGTCACCGCCTTTG
>JBAZRU010000528.1:0-5362 GCA_041662805.1 Candidatus Hydrogenedentales bacterium
CATCTCCGAGAATCAAGGCCATGGCCTCCCCGTCACAAAACAGCCGCCCATACAACTGGCGCAAATTGTGATTGTGGGAGTGCATGGCACATGCATCTTTGACGTACTTGACGGCCTTTCCATTCCGCCGCGCCCAGTACCCCCACTCCGTATCCTCCGACCCCCAAGCGTTCTCAAAGAACGAGTGTTCCTCCCACGCCGACTTCCGCATGATTGAGAATGGTGCTTCAAAAGTGATCCATGGAGGTGTGTTTTCGCTATCCGGAAACGCAGATTCGAGTTCGAGTCTAACCCAACTCCATGCCTCAGGCCGTGCCACTTGGCGTCCAAATGCAGCGACTACATAAGGATCGTCCAAAGCCTTGAGCAAGAGGTCCAGGGCGTTGGGCGCCAAAGGCACAGTGTCCGAGTTCTGAAATACGAGTAATTCTCCCCTGGCATGCGACACGCCAAGATTGAGTGCACGTCCGGAAATGTAATCTTCTGGAGCCATATGAACAAGCCGGCAGGGGTAATTGGCGACTATTTCAAGCGTGTGGTCTGTGGAACCGGAATCCACGACGATCAGTTCAAAGTCACGAAAGTCCTGGGAAAACAGCGCCGCCAGCGACTGAGCGATGATACTCTCGCAGTTCTTGGTTCGCACGATTACGGACACACGCAGTGCCTCGGTGTTCATACCTACAGGGCCTCCTCACTCTTGATAAGATCTGCTGCATGACCGAACTCGGGTCGCTTGGCGCGTGCCGTGTCTGGGTGGCAGGCCTCGCTCATGTGCACGGTCTTGTGCGCGGAGAGAAACGCCAGTATCTTCTCGAATGAGCGCAGCCGGTCGCAGAGGTAAAGGGTGATGGGATGGATCAGCATATTGGAAAGGATGCCTGCCTCTTCGTGCTGGCGGAGCTCTTCCAGCACGAGCTCGGTCCATTCCTCTATATCGTACGATTGGGAACCGTAGTCGTCGGACCAGTTGTATCGGCGCACCCAAGATACTACCCACTCGGGTGTGCGCTCGGCGTGGTAGAGGTGTTCGTGGTCCGGCATCACGTTGAGCGGGAAGTTGAGAATGCCCGACGGGTGCAAGACTGGGCCGTTGGATTCACGTTTCACGCCGTCTGAACAGACCCGGATGCCGCAGTCGCGTAACACTCGCTCCGTGAAGGGACCGTGCATGTACATATGGTTTCGCCAGCACAGGATCTTCCTCCCGCACTTGCGGCTGATAATGTCGACGGTCCGGCGGGCATCCCATCGCTGATACCATTCCGGGCCGTTGTAGCTGCCGTTGATCTTATTCCACGCTCGGTGCCAGAAATCAGGCTTGAAACAGGTGTAGGTGTGTCCGCCAACTTCGACCAAAGGGCTGTCGCACAGGGGCTTCACATCGTCCCATTCCTCCGCAAAGCACTTGCCCGTGATGAAGAACGTGACCTTGACATTGGCCTCCTCAAGCATCTTGAGATAGCGCTGGGCGACTTGTGCCTCCGTGATGTCGCAGTGCGCCTGGTTGCCTGTCTTGAGGCTCATATGATGGATATCACCGGTCAGGCATATCATGGTGGCGCCCCCGGTTCCAAAGCCAAGTCCCATTTCCGCGCAAGGTGAAGGAACGGGGGTTCAACCGCCGAGCCCCACATGAAGAGATAGGCCCTGCGGAGTTCGTCAATTTGCGTGCTTTGAGCCCGCAGGCATCTGGCCGCGAGTTGCCTGTATTCGTCATCTTGGAGATGGTAGGCCACGACCGGGAAAAGCGCAGGCAGCATTCCCCGCAGGCCGAGCATGCGGTACCCCACTTGCGCGCTGAGCGAGAAACCCTGCGGCAGAGTGGTCGGAACCCGGAACAGGTTCACTGCTTTCTTGGCCCACGCGCGCGGGGAACGAAAGTCATCCCATGGGGCCCGGCGAAAGGCCATCTCTGCGTATGTCTTCCACATAAGATGTTCGCAGCGCAGGCGCATCCGCTCACACGGCAGATGGATGCCTGCGAGCACTTCACGCAGTTCGTCCATCCACGCGGCCAGATCACGGCTCACGTAGGCGGGGTAATGGGGCTGAAACCGAAATTCGATGGCCTCGTCATAGAGCGCCCGGAAGGCCTCCGGTACATCATTGCAGACACGCATGCGTTTCTGCTTCTCCGCATAGCTCCAGTTGTAACGCCCGAGGAAGAAAAGTAGCGCATCGCCATACCCGATGATGGCCTTCATGGTGTGCTTCACAACCCGTTGCCTATCTTCGGGCGCCAATTCACGGACCGCAATGAGTTGGTCGTTGATGACGAGCAAAGTGCCGCGGTTAACGAGCAGGTTCAGGACGTCCCGTGGGGGGATGCTTTCGAGCGAGAACTGCCTGAGCGACGGCACGAACTCGGAATCCCCAACGACGGTCTTGTGACCGAAACGCATGTCATACCACATGACCAGGGCCGGGGACCGGCGAAGCTTGGACTCCGCGACAGTACCGACATCAAATTCTATCCCGTAAGCCTGCGCCAACGGTTGGATCGCCTCTTGTACGCTGGTCTTCAGATGCTCCTGCTCGACCGGCGAGATGCCGCGAGTGATAACGAGGAAATCCAGGTTATTGTGCGGACGCTCGCCCTCGTCTGTCATGACCACGCCGCCTTCTCCGCGGCCATAGCCGCCCAGTAGCACCATGGCTCGGCACACCTCGGGGGAAAGTACCTGTCCGACATGTTCAGCGACCTCGGTCATAAGCGAAGACATGAGTTCCTCAAACCCCATGCTTCCGCGCACCGAGAATCGTCCCCACTGTTGCATTATGACTTCCCCTTTACCACAAGCTCCTCGAAGAAGCGAAGCAAGGCTTGGATGTGCCGATCGGGCCGGAAGAACGCGTCGTATTGCCTTCGTGCGTTCTGTCTTATGGTTTCGCGAAGTCCGTCACCGCTCGCAATCTGGTCCATCGCTTGCGCGAGAGCCTTGGGGTCATTCGGGGGAACGGCGATGCCGGTCTTGCCGCTTTCGAGCCACATACCGACGCCTCCTATGTCCGTGGCGATAACGGGCGTGCCATAGCTCATGGCTTCGGGACCCACCAAGGCGAAGGACTCCGGCTGACGTACGGGAAGTACCACGCACACGGCTTTGCAGTACCACTTGCAGAGTTCCTCATGGGGAATTCTTCCAAGGAAGGAGACTCTTGCCTCCATCCCGAGTCTTCGGACCATGCCGCGGAAAATCTCCTCCTGCCTACCTAGCCCTGCAATGACGAGCCTGCACGGATGCTTGGTTCGCGCCACGGCATGCAGGAGTGTGTCTAGACCCTTACTGCGGATAAGCTGCCCGGCGAACATGAAAAGGTCGGGCTGCCGTGTCGCTGACTGGATATCCGCTGGCGGAAGCGAGTACAGGGGTATCAGCCTGATGCGGTCGCGGGAAAGACCGTGCTCAACCAGCAGGTCGGCCATGTAATCTGAAGCCACCACATAAGCGTCCAGTCCCTTGTTCACATCCAGCTCACGACGTAGCGCGCGTACAGGATTCAATCGAACACCCAAAGGGCGGTCGCTGCGGTTGATGACACCCATGCACGGAAAATAGCACCGCATCCCCATCGTCTTGGTACACGTCGTGTGGCGCAAGGTCGTATACCGATGCTCCCGTGGACAAGTTAGCTTTGTGTCATGAAAGAAACGCGCCACAGGAATGCCGGTTTCTTTCAACTCTCCGATGATTCTGCTCCCGGAAAGGCGATGGATGTAGACCACGTCCGGTTTGATTTCCGCCACCTGGGTCTTCACGTTCACAAGCGGGAATGCTTGGTCGAAGGGCTTTATGAAGTCGATGGAAAACCGGTTCTGCTTGCAATCGTATAGGAGTGTGGAGCAGATTCCCTGTTCACGCAGCAGGCGAACGGTGTTGAAGATATACTGTTCGCACCCGCCAATAAAATCGGCGGCCTCGTTGACCCACAGTACGCGCATGGCTTTGCTTTGGTGCGCGAACTCATCCACGCGAACACCCCCTCACTTAGGGACATGACCTCATCGCACGCGACAACCAGATCCCAGCGGACCGCCGACTGCCTGGGTGGCCATCCACAGAATGTATCTTCGGTTGCATGATGCCACCTCATTCATCCCGTCGCCCTGCCAAGCTGTGAAACGCGTTCTTTCGCATCAATACGCTGGCCTGCTATTCCGATGCACCGGAAGCGTCGGGCTTGCGGAATTGGGTGTAGTGGATCGGCGGAACTTTACGCATTGCAAACAGCGCCGCGATGATGACCAAAAGAATACCGCCGTTCTCGAAGACCCAGTTCAACTTCACCCCCCCCACATGCCACCCGAGCACCATATCAACGTGATGCATGGAGCTGGCGCGGATGATGACGAAACAAAGTGTGAATAAAACGCCGAAGAGGGCAAGCGCATTTTCGCGGAAAACCCCTCGCGACATCCGCGTGAAGTAGAAGAAGACGCAAACGGCCGCCAAGAGGATACCCCCCAGTGAAGCCATCTGAATGACCCATCGCTGCCTATACAGTCCGTGTGCCTTGACAAAGGTCTTTCCCGTCTGCCAGAACCACATTTGCAGATCTAGTTGCTTGTTCACTGCCAGAGCAAACATGATGATTCCCAGGGTCAGCCAGAACAGGGCGGACTTGCCGGATCGTCCTGCCGTATGCACGCCCCGCCACCGCACGGCCACCCATAAGCAGAGCAGAGCCGCCAGGGCATACCCGACGGCAGTCACCCACCCCATCACGGTGGGGTCGCCGGGACCAAGCTTCCAGTGCCCGCTTTCAAAAGCCGCCAACGAACCGGCGGCAGCAATAACAGTGAGTGGGTGTGCGGTCAAAACGTCCTCACATACTCCATCAGCTAGTATAGGAGAGTCTCCGCTTTGATGGAGTTAGCATGATCCCCCAAAACTTGGTTCACCAACCGACCCCGGCCCTCTCCCCCGTTTGCCGCTCAAGAACAGTGGCGCTCGGATCGATTATGAGGCCAATGAATTCCAGTCTCGGGTTTCACAGGAATGAGGGTTTCTTTTCAACGGTTCACCCCTTATCTGGCAATTTCCACAAAACCCGGTCTGACCGGCCTTACTATGGCCCCCATTGCACTCCACTCAAGTATATACGCATGGACTCGCAGGGCAAAGTCCATCGCTATACCCCAATCGCCGGGCAAGGAAGTGTGCTGGAAGCAGAATACGCCTTCTCGCTGCATGCCGCGAGCACTTCGCCCACGCCAAGCGCCTCACCCTGGAAAGAGTGATTGAGTACTATTCCGGACCTTGTCCGTAACCAAATCTCTCGACGGCTTCATTGTCTCGGTGTTCGTCTAGGCTTCTGTCACCCATTCGCCACAACCGCGCCGGGTTCCTCCTGGCAC
>JBAZRU010000529.1:0-5353 GCA_041662805.1 Candidatus Hydrogenedentales bacterium
ACTCGAACCCGCGACCTCCGGCTTCGTAAGCCGGTGCTCTAACCAACTGAGCTAATGCCGCTATCGTGGAACCCACCGCGTGCTGGCATCGGCATACGCCACGGCAAAGCCGCGCGCACCGGACGGATTGGAATCCGTACCGCTGTTGCCAGTCGCAATGAACTCCGCATTGCCGCCTCTTGCGAAGCGGCAATCTCGTTGCGCGACGCCACCCATGACGCCGCGTGAATCTCAGAGAACTCCCTGCGAATGCACAAAAAAATGCCCCCGGCACAGCGTCCGAGGGCATTCGCGTTTCCTCGGAAGATCGGGTGACCGACCTCCCGTTGGCAGGGACAGGTCAGTCGATGGAGTCGCGTCCTTCGTACGCGCAACGCGCGAACGAGCCCGCGTCGCGCATGGGCTGCGCGAGTTTGCGGTTGTCGGCGATGTGGTGGCGTGTGGCTGACATGGTCTGTAGTTTCTTTGTGGTATTTCTGCGCGAAGATCGCGAAGAGGGAGCGCACCTTACTGCGCGAACTGCGAATGCGCAAGCGATTTTTTTCAAAATGCGACGAACGGTTGGTTCGGGCTGGGCGGTAAGGGCGGGTCTACGTCAGGAAATACAGAACTTTATCCTGTTCGACTTCAGGTACTTTGGAAATGAATTCGTTCCAAGCGAAAGATTCCGATATTCGACGAAAAGTGTGTAGCAGCCGGGCTTGAGGTGATACTCGCGGACTAATGCATGCTTCGGCAATGCGAGACCTATACTCTGGCCGTGTCCAAGGCTGACCTTCATCTCTTCCGCACGATTTCGACCTTCGCGGAACATGCTGGTCTGCACCTCGGTGTTCTTGTCGAACACACGAATTGAAACATCGCCGCCGCCGCGAATGGTCGACATTTGCCGTCGGCGCAGCTCACGTCATTCGCCACGCAATAGCAATGCGTTGTCTGGGTCCTTTAATCTGCGCGCCCCGTCAATCTGAGTGATGATCCTGAACTCCGACAACTCGCCCAGCGCAAATTCCCGACCGTCATGCTCGATGCGGTGAAACTTGCCTGTTATCAACACGTAGCTTCGGTTGAGTTTCGCCCACTTCTGCAGCGTCTTGAACTCACCTCGCAGCGACACCGCGGAGCTTTGGTCGTCAAAGACGAAGGCATCACGCGACGGGTATGCCTTCAATACTCCCCTATCTATTGCAAGAAAAGCGACGGCGGTGACTACCCGTTTCTCAAACCTTTCCGGATTCGCCTGGAGGCGCGCGAACGGTATGCGAATTGCCGGCTGAAATCCGAGCTTAGCGTCCTGCCCCGCCACGGCAAGCCCCGCAACGGCTGTCAGAAGCAACGCCAGAAGAAAATGTGAATTCCAGGCCCAGGCTTTCATGGGAATTCATTAGTGTGTATTTGGTACTGATTGGCAGCCGTTAGTGTGGGGCACACGCACACGTTCCGCTACGCGGTGTCGTCAGTCCAGAGCTCAAGCGGCTGAGGGTGTGACTCCTCACAGGTGGCTACTTGCCGTCGATCCCGCCTTTTTCACGCAAATGGGGCAACAGCGCACTTACCAACTTGGGCTCCAACTTGCGGATTTGCGCAGCAGCAATTCTTGAGTCTCTTCCCTTACATTCTTTGTTCGAGTCTCGATCTCCACAGTTGGCCAACCAGTGGAGCAGGGCCGCCAATGAAGCATGCGGGCTGTTGGATCCATTGGTCCCGGCTTCTTGGGTCGAGGAGGCAAGGGCCGCCAAATCAAATCGCTTCGAATCCCAAAGCACGTATCCATTCGGAGTCAGATTGTCGATTGACTCCAACCGCATGAATCGCGAATCTGCTAAAGGTGAAATTCTGATGTGCGCGGCAGCCCGAAACGTCGGATCTTCGATGCGCGAAGTGTTCAGCAAGGCGAGTTCCGGAACGCTGTATTCTGCAAGAGATTCGCCATCGAAGTAATACAGCGTTCCCATAGCTGTGAGGCCCAGGGAGGGCTCCGCCCCGCTCAGACTCCTAGAGTTGACGAGCTGACCCGTCTTGGAGTCAACAACTGCGAGAAGCCCGTTGTCGTAGGCGATGTAGACCAATCCATCCGGAGCTATGAGGGAAGCCGGAGGAAACGGGTCGCCGTTTCCCCAGAAGTTCCACCCAACGGCTGTCTTTCGTATCTGGTTTCCGTGCTTGTCGTACAGTGCAATTCCCCCGGCCTCGTCGATGAGGACTCGGCCATCGGACCAAGCCCCGATGACGAAACCTCCGTGATCGGACAATTCAAACTGACGCTCGCACGCGGTTGCAGTACACCTCAGGTACCGCGATCGAGAGACTTCGTCGTCGTTGAATACGACGACCACCAGAAAGTCGTCAGATCCCTGAATGGGGAAGATAAAATTGTTGAGCACAGCCCTAGGCAAACCCCAATGATTCGGGAGCTGCAGCCCGTGGTTCGCTAGACTGACGCCTTCTCCAAAGCCCTTAAGATCGAGCTCTGTACTTGAGCCAGATTTCAGGTCGACCACTCGCAACTTGTGCCCCGCACCGCTAGACAACGAAGCGATGCGCCTTCCAGTTGCGCTTGGCATGACCTCGCAGTCCGGAAGTTCAAATGTCTTTGCCGCTGACACCAACAGGCATGGAGTGCTCCATGGCAACGACCCGCGGAGGGGCAATTTCATTTCTAGCCTGAATCCCGCGCCCTCGGGTTGTGGATGAATCGAAACGTTCAGACCATCGAACCGTTCGACATGTGGGTAGTGAGTATTGATCGCCATCCGGTCCAAATCGACGTCGATGATCCGCCCATCCTCCCCCGACGTTAGGCCGCCCGCCGTCCGAGGTTCGTTTTTGACGCCGGGACCCAAGTCGTGTCCAACCGCTCCCGGGGCGAAGCGCAGAGCGAAGGCAACAGGAGCGTCTTCGAGCGAGTACGCACGAAGTCGGAAGTCAGGGCCGAAGTTGAACAGGTGTTTCGATACTTGGGCACAACACGTACCTTTTGTGCCGTCTTCTCCACTATCCAATTCAACATGAGGCAGCGCGACTGAATACGGGCGACCCTGGGTGGTGAAGTACTGCAACTCCCCCTCTCTGCACTCTGCGACCACTCCACCCTTTTGCGTTCTCAGCAGCATCTTTCCGAGTCCGCCGCCTACGCAGAAATCTTGGGCCTGCACGGAAAGGTTGGCGTCCAGGATTACCAGCGCCGAATCTGTGCGCAGGAAGTAGCGCTCGCCCGCTCGCACAATCCACTCCGACTGGGCAAATTCGATCGATTTCACCGCTGCTATTCTCTGAAGCGGCTTGCCCCTTCTAGCGAGGACCAAGACTCTCTGCGGCTCCGCGGATGAACTCTCGTTCGATTCTCCCTGCAGCGCATAACCCCAGGCCGTCTCCTCGCCCGGCACCGGAAATGCACCAAATGGAATCACGCCGGGCGGAAATGCGATCTTTCGTTTCCACTCCATATCGCGTTGGTCGAGCGCCATTACCTCAAATCCCTCTCCGCTGAATTGAAGTGCGCTCACCGACACGGTGTTGGTCTGTTCGCCGCAGAAAATCGCGTCGCTTCGTGGAGGTAGCGGAATAGCGCGCCGCTTGCCTGCGTCTATCACAACGCCACGCAATTCGTCCCCGAATTCCTCCGAGATGTACGCGAGGTCCTCCCCGCAAAACGCGATCTCAATAAAATCGCTCGAGTAGTTCGGATTGACGAACCTCTTGTCCGCCAGGATCTTTAGCCCCGTACGCACGTCCCAAACGGTCGGAATGTCGTCAACCACCCCGACAATCCATTTCCCCCCTGGCGACACCTCCACCTCACCGGGTGTTGGACCCTGCAATGGAATCGAAGCCTCGGCACCCAGCATCCCAATGGCCTGTCGAACTGCGAGGAGTGAAACTGCCTCTGGATTGGCGTCTAGTGCATCCGCAAAGTGCTCGAACGCGGTGTTTGGACTGCCGCCCTTGAGCTGCTCAATTGCTTTGCCAGTACTTAACTCGGCAAGTTCGATTCGGTCTCTGGAACCAGAGCGATAAAGCGAGACAGAGAGCACGGCAAGAGCGACCGCGGCCGCGGCTGTTAGTGACACCGCGATTCGGCGCAGCCAAGTGAGCCGCCTGGCCTGTCGCAATGAAAGTGCCGAATAGGTGACCGCAGAAGCGGGCACCATCCCGTGCTGCGTTAAGGACCTCACATCCTCGAGCCTAGGGCCCTCACCCGCCAGCAATTCCTTGGGGCGGCCCGCTTCGTTCCACCGTTCAGCATCGCGCTCGACTCGCTCCCGAACGAGAAGGAGCACCGCATTGTCTGATACCCAGTCTGCCAAGCGCGCCCACTGCGTTAACAAGATGTCATGAGCAAGCACGTACCTCGGCTCGTTCGGCACGCTGTCCAGAAAGGAAATGACCAGCCTCTCTTTAACCAACGCCGCCAGGCCTCCTTGCTCCGCAGATCCGACACGAAACTCGTGCTCGAAAGCCCGACGGCGCATTGGTTGGCCATTGGCAGAAAGGGAGACCAGCGGACGGACCATCCGCGAAAAAACTTCGCTTGGATGACGTTCTCCAGATAGCGCTCTGTCAACCGCGGCATCGGCCTTCTCGCGCAGCGCGCCTGCCAGGCCGCCCATCTCGTCATACGCGCTGAACAATAGGCGTCCGTTTCTTCGCTGGGCGTACAGCTTTTCCAAGACAAAGCTCAGTACAGGCAAAACAGAGGTTTGGTCGTTGGCTTCGGCTAGCAGCCGGTCATCCAGGCTTCCTCCACTCTCATCGGCTTCGAATTGCAAACCGACGACAGTCGCAGGCCGGCGAACCATCTCGGCAAGTTCGTTCGGCGTGGGAGGCAGGATATCGACCAAGCATCCACTAAAACGCTGACAGATCTTGATGAGAGGCTGGCACTTCTGCAGATCAGCATACGAATCACTCCGCACGGTTGCGAGGACAAGAATTCGATGCTCGGGACTATCCGCCAACGCGGCGAGAATCTGTACGAAGTTCTCCAGGTGCTCATTCGGCCAAGCGAACGCTTCCTCGAACTGGTCAACAACCAGTAGGAAGCCGGTCTCCGGGGGGTCCGATCCTTCGGCCAGGATTGTCGACCAGCGATTCAGCGACGACAGAACCGGAATTGCAGCGTGTTCCGGATCACTGATCAGAAACCGTGAAAGCGCCTGCGCGGACCCAAAGCCATCATCGAAAGCCGGAAGGCCGCGAAATGCCTCGATGCCAACACCCGCGCTGGACGGCACCTTTAAGGCGGCAATGCTTGAAACAAGTGCTTCCACAGGGTGTCGAGACTGCTCCGAAGCGAGGCGGCCCGGAACGACAACGGAGAAGCGCCAGTGTCCGTTGCGGATCCTCGCGGTAC
>JBAZRU010000530.1:0-5347 GCA_041662805.1 Candidatus Hydrogenedentales bacterium
GACCATGCTCCGCGACAGAATAGATAGTCGAGTGCCCCTGGGCCGTCCCGCACGGAAGCAACCACGACTTCGGGTATGGAGTTTTGCAACGCAAGCACGATAGAGGCGCGCTGGCTGTCATTGTCTTCAACGACCAAGATGTCTGCGGGTTCATGCGAATTCACGGCATTCACGCCATTTCTGCGAGGGAGTTGATGGTAGGATCTCTTTCCCTCGACAATGTAAGGCTACGCGTGCCAGATGAAGCTCAGGCAAATATCGCGTGAAGCTTTGCTAAACTGTTTGTTTGCACGGAGCGGGAGGATCTTGGCTGCGCAGAATTCTAGAGTTGGCTTTCGGCAACACTTACGGGCGACTCGGTGTTTCTTCCTGCCAGAAACCAGGTTCGAAGTGCGCCCATGTCCTTCACGTCAATAGCTCCCCGCTCTTCGAACAAGAAGGGAGCGCCGAGAAGGGAGCGGGTGGCCTCCGAAATGTGCACACGTCCGGCGACACCGTGGGATTCCATGCGGCTGGCGGTGTTTACCGCGGCGCCCCACAAATCGTAGATGAATTTGCGTTTGCCGATTACTCCCGCCACAACCGGGCCGCTATTGATGCCGATGCGCATCTGAAACGCGCAACCGCTGCGTTCATTGAAGCGGGCCAGGGCATCGAGCATATCCAGGGCCATGTGCGCGGCTCGCGTTGCGTGATCCTGTGTAGGTGTGGGAAGTCCCGCCGCCGCCATGTAGGCATCGCCGATACTCTTGATCTTCTCGAGGCCACGGTTATCGGCAATGGTGTCGTAGTCGGAGAAGATCTCGTTGAGCAGGGCCACAAGCCGCTCGGGGCTCACTCCTGTGGAAAACCTCGTGAACCCTACGATATCCGCAAACAACACGGTAACCTGCGGGAAGCTGTCGGCGATGACCTCCGGGAAGCTATCGCCGATTTCCTCGCGCCGTCCTTTCAATCGTTCCGCAATGGCATGGGGAAGCACATTGAGCAGCAACCTCTCCGACAGTCTCTGCTCGATCAGGATTTTGTCATAGAGGATTCTGACTTCCTCGCTCTGGCGGCGAATTTGCTCGCGGCTCTCCTCCACTTCCAGGAGCGTTTGCTGCAGCATTTTGGCGTGATTCTTCGTTTCCGTGTGCAACAGACGCACTTCAAGCATATTGCCGGCGCGCGTGAGCACCTCGATCAAGTCGAACGGCTTGCTGACGAAGTCCTTCGCACCGGCCCGCAGCGCTCTCAGCTTGTGGTCTGGCTGGGCCGTGACGACGAGTACGGGAAGGTAGCCGCCGGTCTCAATCTCCTTGAGGCCTTCCATGACCTGGAATCCATCCATGCCTGGCATTTGCAGATCGAGCAGGATCAGATCGAATCGGTTCGTTCGGTGGAGGTCGCAGACTTCGTGCGGATTCATCGTAGAGGTGACGGAAACATAGCCAGCGCCGCGAAACGCGCGCTCTAGCAGGCGCACATTCGCCTCCAGGTCGTCGACGACCAAGATGCGTGCGTTGTGAATGTCGGCGGAACTCACCATTCGTTGAGATCCCTATTGCCTGCCTCGGCAGGATACATTTGCGCAGCCTGAACCTGCATTCATGCATCGATATCGTCGCGGCATGTCGCAGGAGCGGGGAAGATTATGGGGACGTCAATTCCGCGAATGCCAAGGCTTCATCCAGCGTACTCATGAACTCGTTAAACTTTATTGGCTTCGTGAGATACCGGAAGAATCCTGCCTTGAGGCCCTTCTCTATATCCCGGGGCATTGCATTCGCGCTGATGGCGACAATGGGTATGTGCGCTGTATTGGGGTCTTCACGCAGGATTCTCAGCGCCTCGAATCCGCTGATATCAGGCAGATTGATGTCCATGAGAATGATCTCCGGCTTGGAGTCCCGGGCAAGCTCGATGCCGCTGTTCCCGTTTGACGCAATCATCATGTTCATGTCGGGCCGGCGTGCGACAAGTTGCGCAATGAGTTTCTGGTTGGCCGGGTTATCCTCCACGCACAGGAGCGTGCGGACACGCCCGCCGCTTTTAACGTGCGCGTGGGCAGTCGCTAGCGGTTCGGCCTCTTCAATGGAGAGGCCGGAGACGTCGGCGGAGTTGAGTTCGAACCAGAACACGCTGCCTACTCCGACGGCGCTTGTGACGCCGATTTCGCCCGACATCAATTCGACTAGTTTCTTCGCCACCACGAGTCCAATCCCCGTGCCTTCTTCGCCCCCGGCCTCCTGCCCAAGCCGATTGAACGGCTGGAAGAGCTGTACAATCTGCTCCGGCGACAGTCCCCTGCCGGTGTCCTTGATACTGATGCGAATCCGTCCGGGGGAACTCGACACGCACTCCACCGTGACCGTTCCCTCTTCGCGATTGTATTTGATCGCGTTGGAAAGCAGATTGATTAAGACTTGTTTCACGCGAGTCCGGTCAGCCTGGACAATACAAGGCGTCTCGAACTGCGGAAAGGACATGAGAATGCCGTGCTGGAGCGCTTGCGGTTCGGTCATGCCTTGACATTCGAGCATGACTTCGGCCATCGACACCGGCTCCTGCGACAACGGCACTTTTCTCGACTCGATTTGCGCTAGATCGAGAATCTCGTTGATGAGTTTCAGCAAATGCCAACCCGCTTGGAGAATCTGGTCTATGCTTTCCGCCTGCGCGATTGTAGGCGGGGGGGCATCGGACTCCATCAATTGGGCGAAACCGAGGATGGCATTCAGCGGGCTGCGCAACTCGTGGCTCATACTGGAGAGGAAATCCGATTTTGCGAGGTTGGCCTTTTCCGCGATTGAGGTCGCACTCTCCAACTCGGCGTTTGTCTGTTGCAGGGTTTGCTCGAATCGCTTCAGTTCGGTCACGTCGCGCGCCGCCGCGAACACGCCTTGCAGCCTCCTGTCCCGGTCGTAGAAGGTGGTCGCGTTGTAGGAAACGACGGTTTCCTTCCCGTCCCTGGCTCGCGCGGTAAGCTCGTAGTTGGTGATCTTCTTCTGACTCAGGACCAATCGGATGCTGGTCTCGGCCCGCTCCGGGTCCGTGAAGTAGTTCTTGAACGGCGCACCGATCAATTCGTCGCGCGTGCAGCCCGTGAGCGCCTCCATCTGCTTATTAACGTCGGTGATGATGCCGAGCGGATCGGTGGTCATGAGCGCGTCGATGTTGGCTTCGAACAGAGAGCGCGTGTAGAACTGCTGATCGTGCAGACGCTGACTGAGCTGCTTCTGTTCCGCCTCCACCTGTTTACGCGCGGTGTTGTCTGTGCCGATGAGCAGGTAGCCGATAATCGCGCCCTGAGCGTCGCGAAGCGCCGTGACCGAGACAACGGCAGGGAAACGGCTACCGTCCTTCCTGATGTAGGTCAATTCGTAGATGTCTTCAATTCCGCGCGAGGCCTTGAATACCAGGGCTTCGAAGCCCGGCGTGATCGGGGTTGCCAACTCCATGCTCAACGACTTGGCGCGCACGATCACTTCCTGAGGGTCCGAAATGTCGGCGGGCGTAATCTTGTCCAGGACGTCCGAGGCCGCATAGCCGAGCATGCGCTCGGCTCCGACATTGAACAATTGGATGACGCCTTTTTCGTCGGTGGCGATGCTCGAGAAGTTTTCGCTGTTGAAGATTGCGTTTTGCAGCGCGCCAGCTTTCAGCAGGGCATCTTCCGCCTGTTTTCGGGCAGTATTGTCGGTGCCGATCAGCAGGTAGCCGATGATTGTGCCTGAGGCATCCCGCAGTGCCGTAACCGACACGACCGCGGGGAAGCTGCTGCCATCCTTGCGGATATAGGTCAGTTCGTAGATATCCTCAATACCGCGCGAGGCTTTGAATACCAGGGCCTCGAACCCCGGCGTAATCGGCGTGGCAAGTTCGATACTCAAGGATTTGGCGCGCGCTATCAATTCGGCGGGATCGGAGATGTCTGCCGGAGTGATCTTGTTCATCACTTCGGCGGCCGCATATCCAAGCATGCGCTCCGCGCCAACGTTGAAGATCTGGATGACACCCTTGGCGTCGGTGGCGATGCTCGAGAAGTTGGCGCTGTTGAAGATTGCGCTCTGCAGGGCTCCCGCTTTGAGTTCAGTGCCTATTAGCAGATACCCGATGATGGCGTCTTGCGCATCGCGCAGCGCCGTGACCGACACAACTGCTGGAAAGCGGCTGCCGTCTTTTCGGATATACGTCAGTTGGTAAATGTCTTCTATGCCGCGCGAGGCCTTAAAGACCAACGCCTCGAAGCCCGGCGTAATCGGGGTCGCGAGTTCGACGCTCAGCGACTTGGCGCGCGCGATGACTTCCTCCGGATCGGAAATGTCGGCGGGCGTGATCTTGTTCAGCACTTCGGCGGACGTGTAGCCGAGCATGCGCTCCGCGCCGACATTGAACAGTTGAATGACGCCCTTTTCGTCGGTGGCAATGCACGAGAAATTGGCGCTGTTGAATATCGCGTTTTGAAGGGCTCCTGTCTTGAGCAGAGCCTCTTCGTGCCGGACTTCGGTGATGAGATCATCCGTTCCGAGATCACCCGCGGAAGCGAGAATATTGCTGGCCACGTCTTACCTCCACATGAAGCCGAGATATCCCACAGCGCCCCAAGCGCATGGGAGACTAGAACACATCCATGGTGTCCAACTGGAGATTAGGGCCTCTATGCGAAGCTTGCGTAAAGCATGTGTAAAGCTTGCGTAAAGGCAAGGGGAAAGTGGGGCGCCCTCGTCTCCAATACGGAGACAGACACACTCTGGTATGCAATGGCCAGGTGGTTCGTTTCGAGCGAAATTGGGATTCACCAAGTCCTGCGGTTGGGCTAAGAGCCGGCTGGAAGCCAGCGTTACAACTCACAAGATTAATCGACATAATCCATAGAACAATGCCCGGCGGGCTATTTGTCCCTGACGAGGACGAAATCGATAAAGCCGCGATCGACGTCGGTGTGGGTGAGTTCCACGCGAACGCGGTCGCCTACGTCAAGGCCTTCGACTCCGCGGACAACTTTGCCTTCAACGGCCGGCGTGAAAATGCGAACCCACGTGCCCTTCTCGGAGGCTCCCGTCACAATCGCATCGAATCGTTCGCCGATTCGCGATTCGAGCAGCAGCGCTGCCGCGGACTTCTCCACTTGCCGCTCCACTTTGGTCGCGTTGTTTTCTTGTAAGGTGCAGTGGCGAGCCAATTCGTTAAGCTCCTCAATGCCGTACGGCGTGGGCTGGCCCGCGAGCGCTGCCTTGATCAATCTTTGGGTGATGAGATCCGGGAAGCGCCGATTGGGCGCGGTCGAATGCGAGTACCCTTTAACCGCAAGACCGAAGTGCCCGTCACCTTGTTGCCCTGAAAGCTGGGCGGCATACTCGCC
>JBAZRU010000531.1:0-5333 GCA_041662805.1 Candidatus Hydrogenedentales bacterium
GGCAGTTTGCGGCATTGCCAGAGGTTGAGATGCCGATGATGCAGTCGCCTGGTCTTGCAAGCGCCTCCGCCTCTTGGGCGAATGCGATATCTCGAAGCGGATTGTCGTTCTCCACGGCCGTCTTCAGCGAACCTTGGAACCCCAGGGGGATCGCGGCGAGTCCAGCTTCAAGATAACTCGCCAGTTCTTCTCCGAAGGGCAATGGTTTCAATGCTGCGACGAAGTTTGGCGACAACGTCCGTTTCCGTTCGAAGCTTTTGCACAGCTCACCTGCGATGTGCACGGCGTCAGCGTTGCTCCCGCCGTTGCCGCACAGCAGGAGTTTGCCCCCCGCATCGTAGGTGCGGACAAGGGCCTCGTGCAGGCCTATCAGCGCAGTCTTGCACGGGGCCAGATCCGGCCGGCGGGCCACCATCGCGTCCAGTATTTCTTGTTCGACGTGTGTTAGTTGAAGCATTGCGTCAAATCCCTCTACGAACGTCCAAGCGCTTGAACGAGTGCCAGGAGGAAATCGCGGTTGTCGGCCGTGGCGTAGCGCATCGTGCCGCCCATTCGGGAGAAACTTTTGTTGTATCGCAAGTAATAGTCCGGGTTGCTGTCCGGCGGTTCGCCCTGTTGCCAGTCCCAATGCGACTCTGCCAAGTCCGCGATGACCATGAAATGGTTATCGATGTGCTTTCCCTCTTGTATGGCAAGATTCTGAGCCATGGAAAGGGACTTCTCGAAAATCATGGGGGACATAACGGCGGACCCAATGGACAAATAGATGCCGCCGTCCAGGTTCGTCACATTGTGAGCGAAGGCCAGGAAGTCCCGCTGGGCGGCGCGGCCGATGGCGGCGCAATGATTCATGGGGTGGACGTAGATAATATCGTGCCCGATCATGGGGTGTCCCGTGTAGGGAATCTTTAGCCGATATGCTGCGGCTTGGATGCCGTACTGCTTGAACGGATGTGGGATGCGCATCCAGCCCGGATCCAGTTCGAATCCGCGCACACGGTCAAGGACATCGGCGGCGGCGGCAACCAACGCAGGGTCTTTGTCGATCGAACTGGAAATCGTGTAGCGCAGGGTCGATTCCGAAGGGATCT
Organism: Candidatus Hydrogenedentales bacterium; assembly: GCA_041662805.1. Lineage (GTDB taxonomy): Bacteria > Hydrogenedentota > Hydrogenedentia > Hydrogenedentales > SLHB01 > JAIBAQ01. The sequence goes on from JBAZRU010000531.1 coordinate 1,092, forward strand.
GAAGGCCTTCCTTCTCAACCATTGCTCCCACCGATTCGCCGTAGCCCATGCCCTGATAGGCGCCAATCAAGATGGCGAGGTTGATATAGAACCCCGTCTCTTCCCAGACGCCGAATTGGCCGCGCGTCACATTGTCGCGCACGTCTTCGCTGCTTTCCCCTTGGAAGGCGAACTCCCAATCGTGGATGATTCCTGCACCGTTGGTAGCGAGATGCGTCACCCATCCATCTTCAATCAACTTGACCAGCACGGGGGCGAGTCCGTTCTTGATGGAGTGGGCGCCAAACGTCAGCATGCGAGACTTGCCTGCCTTCTTGGCCGCGACGATTCTCTCGGCGGCTTCATCGATCACGCGGCGGGCATTGTCCGAGAGCGTCTTTGGCACCGCCGTTGGCGGCACGTGGTCCCTTTCAATGCGAACCTTGTTCTTGCGTTCGCGCAATGGCTTTATGTGCAGGCGTTTGCGGTCGAGTTCTGGAAACGACATGGTTGCTCCCTCTATAGCGGCGTACCGTACTTCGCGCAAGGCATTCCGGTCTTGCCGCGCGTGAAGCGTAGAGTGTAGCAGAGCGACCATGCTCGGCTCGAACAGACCCCTCCGTGCGCCGCGACCCGCGAGCCACTCGCGTTCAGTTCTGTCGTAGAGATATTGTTTTGCGATATAGCTATTAGTGCTCAATGTGTATTTTACTCAATTGTGCCGAGTAGACTTCTCTCCGTCATTTGATCTACACTCCCTTCCCAAGTAATCGCATTCGCGCCGACACAAGTGGGGATCGGCGCTCCTATAATCACGGAGTGTACCTACCATGAGCGACTTGGGACTGAAGAGTATCGGCATCACTTCCTGGACCAACTTGGTTCGCAATCCAACTTACGACGAACTCTATGAGCATGAGTTGGACTCGTCGCTTGAAGGTTTCGAGCGCGCATGGGAAACGACTTTTGGCGCTTTGGCGGTTGATACGGGCCGCTTCACAGGACGCTCCCCTCAAGACAAATACGTCGTTGAAGACGACGTTTCAATTGATACCGTGTGGTGGGCGGGCGCCGAGAATCCCGGCTCCGGAAACAAACGGATGACCCAGGAGACTTGGGCGCACCTCAAGGAAATTGCGCTGGCGCAGCTCAACGGCAAGCGCCTCTATGTGGTCGATGGGTTCTGCGGCGCAAATCCCGATACCCGTCTCAGTGTGCGAATCATCTGCGAAGTTGCGTGGCAGGCTCATTTCTGCAAGAACATGTTCATCCGGCCCACCGACGATGAGTTGAAAGACTTCAAACCGGATTGGACGATTCTCAACGCGTCGAAGACAACCTGCCCAGATTTCAAAGACCACGATATGCGCTCTGAAGTGTTCGCGGCCTTCAATATCAAGGAACGCATGACGGTCATCGGCGGTACGTGGTACGGCGGGGAAATGAAGAAGGGCATCTTCACGATCATGAACTATTTCCTGCCGCTGCGGGGAATAGGGTCGTTTCACTGTTCCGCGAATATGGGCAAGAAGGGCGACACCGCCCTCTTCTTCGGGCTTTCCGGCACCGGCAAGACCACCCTCTCCGCGGACCCGCATCGGCTCCTGATCGGTGACGACGAGCACGGGTGGGACGGCGACGGCGTGTTTAACTTCGAAGGCGGGTGCTACGCAAAGACAATTGACCTGAGCGAGGAGAAGGAACCGGACATCTACCGCGCCATCAAGCGCGATGCCCTTCTCGAGAACGTGAAGATCGACGATAACGGGATTGTCGATTTCCACGACACTTCGAAGACGGAGAATGGCCGCGTTTCCTATCCGCTCTATCATATCGACAACATCGTCAAGCCGATCTCCAAAGGCGGACATCCCAGCAAGATCATCTTCCTTGCCTGCGACGCCTTTGGCGTCCTGCCTCCGGTCTCGAAGCTGGATGCGGACCAGGCCATGTACCAATACCTAAGCGGCTACACCGCCAAAGTTGCGGGAACGGAGCTCGGAGTGACCGAGCCGAAGGCCACCTTCTCGACCTGTTACGGTGCGGCCTTTCTTGCAGTGCACCCCACCATGTATGCCCAGATTCTCGGCAAGAAGATGACCGAGCATAGCTCCGAAGCCTACCTAATAAATACCGGCTGGACGAATGGCCGGTATGGGGTAGGCAGCCGGATCTCGCTTCCCGCTACGCGCAAGATTATCGACGCCATCCTGGACGGTACGCTGAGCAATGCGGAGTTCGATGTGCTGCCTGTATTCGGGCTGCGTTTTCCGACAAGTCTACCTGGAGTTGATTCCGCAATTCTCAATCCCCGCGAAGGGTGGTCCGATAAGGCCGAGTACGATGCCGCACTCAAGAATCTGGCCGAGATGTTCATAAAGAACTTCGCGCGGTTCGAGAACACGGAAGAGGGGCGCCGTTTGAGCAAGGCAGCCGGACCCAAACTGTAAACAGTTTTGAGCGATGGAGCCGTGCTTGCGATTTAGAGGCAAAGAGTTGAGAAATGGGGCGGATGATAGCAACCGCGCAATCTGCGAAAAATGCGGTTGACACGTCTTGATTCATTCGGTGTATAGTAATGGAAGTGTTTCTGAGGGATAGCCAGTATGGCGTCCGTTTGCGGGAGAAGGTCGTTAGGATCGCCACCGTTAATTCAGTGGAAATGGAGAAGGAATCAGGCATGAAGCATCTGCGGACTGTAACGAATACGCCCGCGCTGGGGCAGTCGCCGATTCAGGTGAAATTGGATTTTTCAACCGATCTGACGGGGGTTTTCGCTACCCTCCTGCCCACGATCCTCACGAGCATTTCGTCGACGATCGTTACGCTCATTCAGAATATGATAACTTTCGGCGGGGCCACCACGACTGGCGGGACAGGCGGGACTGGCGGACTTGGCGGTCTGTAAGGATCGGGCGTCGGTCGTAACGCTGGTCGAACGCGGCACGTGGGCAATGGCGGTTCCCTCAACTAAAGAGTGAAGGATAGTTTCATGTCGCAAAGAACAACACACTGCAAATTGGTTTCTTGTCGTCCGATGATGGCTCAGACTGTCCTTAATTTGAAGCTGGACAACTACATCACCAATCTGACCAATATCCTGAACACCTTCAATGATTCGTGGGTCGGTGTGGCAGGAAACATCGTGGATTTTGTCGGGACCTTGTCCGAGTCCTTGCCGTACAAGCAAGTCAGCGGGTAGGCAATTGCGGGGTTTAGTCCTGTTGCGCGGGGTCGTGACGGGAGAGAGTCCGGTTTAACGAGTAGTATTAGCGGAGGATAGCTCAAATGTTCTTTACGTATTTGTTTGGTCAATTGGCGGCCCTGCTTGAATTCCTGTTTTCCGTACAGCTTCCCTCATTCTTCAACGCGATCAATCTGTTCGCGAATTGGTGGGGTTAGTCGAGTCTCTCGGCTTGAGAGACTTATCTCAAGCCGCATTCGCGGCTCCAGTACTATAACGGTATTCGTCACTTCCCGGGGGGTACACCTTCGGGAAGCTTTTTTGCATCCGCCCGCTGAGGTTCCGATCGTCTGCTCAGTGCGAAGCATGCAACGGGGTTCTCTGCAAGGTGACCGTGAACTCGCGATCTGGCGAGTTGCCCAGCCGTTCAGACTGCGAGAGCGCTTTCGTGGTCCATAGTGCCGCCGAGGGCCAGGTGAACGGCGCACCGTTCACGTCCACCGTCTGCGCGAACAGCGCGTCCAAATCGTCCTGTGCGTCCTTCAGTTGGAGCAGCCGGCCGTTCTGTGCATCAATCTCGGCCCGTCGAAACGCCTCGTGCGAGAATGTGCTCGGGTCTTCTTCGTGGCTGACCATGCGACTGGCGATGACGAACGACGACGAGGCGGCGACATAGTAGACTTCGAGAATGCGCGCCTCCTGAGGGAAATCGACAATTGAGCCGGTCACGATCTCGTAGTACGGGTACGGACCGCCGATCAACGCTACCTGATTGGCATGCGTGTGCCCGCAGATGTGCATGATCACATTCGGCCTGCCCGCCAGGTAGTCTCTGAATTCCTGAGCGCCCACCGTCTGACCAGGATAAGGCGTGTCGAAATCTTCGCTCGGATGGTGCGACGCGACGATCACATACTCGCCCTCCAGCTCTGCAGTCGCGACGGCGGGCTTGAGGAATCCCTCGAATTGCTCGCGCGTCAGCACGCCATACTGCGCAGGCAACCCAAACGGCGGATTGGGCGCAGCCGTATCCAGCACGACGAGTCGCACGGGCGCGTCTCCCTTGGGCTTCGCGACAT
>JBAZRU010000532.1:0-2522 GCA_041662805.1 Candidatus Hydrogenedentales bacterium
GTGTCCGCACGTGGTTGAAGTTGCGCCGGGGGAGTTCATCCTGTTTCGCAATCAGTACTACGGCGAGAATGCGCGAAACTACGCCTACTATTCGCGCAATCCCCGGAACTTCGGAATCGACGACGATTCGCGGCGGGTGTGCCGGTTGGGAATTGCCGCGCCGGAAATCGTGCGCGTTGGGAAGCAGTACTACATGGGGGCGTTGCGGACCAAGCTGGACGGGATTCAGTTTGCCAAACTCCGTTGGGCGCGGCGGCCGTATTTGGGCAAGGCTGTGATGGCGTTGGATTCCGTGGAGGGGCAAAAGGACTGGCGCGTCGTCGAGGGGGAGCTTGGGCCATTCTTCACGGAGCGGCGCAAGGCGTTTTGCCAGCCGGCGACGGCGTTTTACGTCAGCACGGCGGCCACCGACACCGATAAGCGCGACGACTCGAGGCAGGGGGTGCTGGAGTCCAAACCGTTTGTGGTCGAGCGGCTCCGCTACGAGCTGTTGATCTCCGGCGCGAGCGATCCCGATGTGGCGATTGTGGAGACGGATTCGGGTAAGGAGTTGGTGCGGTACGCAGGCCGCAACAGCGCGGGACTGGAGAAAGTTTTTTGGGATGCGAGTGCGAGCCAGGGCAAGCGGGTGCACATTCGCATCGTGGACAAGAGCAGCGGCACGTGGGGGCATGTGAACTTCGGGGGAATCTACGAGGAGCCTGAGGCTACGGAATTTTTGGAAGAATAGGACGGATAGGCCGTATAGGACCGATAGGTCGTAAGAGGGGAACGAGGGAAAGAGTCCCGTATTGCAATTGCCGAATAGTGAACCAAGAAGAAAGCGCCGACGTCGTTGCGAGAGGTGAAATTCGCGGGGGTGTCGGCGTATTCTGTTTGCCGTTGCCAGGGTCCGCGGACCCTGGACGGGTCTGCTGCAAGCGCTCGTTTGTACTCCGAACACAAAGGAGGAGTCATGGTGATCAGGGCCGTGTCTATCGTCGTCGTGGCGGTGTGTGGAATGCTGTTTGGTGTAGGCTGTGGGGGACAGACAGCGCCCTCTACCGCGCCGGAATCCGCCGCCCCCTCCCCCACTCCCGCTCAGGAACCTTCCGCAGCACCGTCTGCGCCCGAGTCCGTAGCGGGTCTGAGCTTTTCGCCTGGTCCCGATGTGCAGGCAGCGTTGCAGGAAGCCTTGATCACGGTGAAGCCGGGGTCCGTCATTCAACTTGAGGAAGGCATATTCGAGTTGACCATGGGCCTATCGTTGGACGTGGACAACGTGACGATTCGTGGGCGAGGGATGGACAAGACGATTCTCAGTTTCAAGAATCAGGACGTGGGCACGGAGGGCGTGTACGTCACGGGCGACAACGTCACACTGGAAGACTTCACGATCCAAGACACGAAGGGGAACGGGCACAAGTCGAACGCGGCGGCGAATCACGTGATTCGGCGGGTGAAGGCAGAATGGACCGGCGGCCCGAAGGAAGCGAACGGGGCGTATGGGCTGTATCCCGTCAGTTCGAAGAATGTGTTGATCGAAGAGTGCGTCGTGAATGGCGCTTCGGACGCGGGGATCTACGTGGGGCAGTCAGAGAACGTCATCGTGCGGACGTCGCGGGCGGAATACAACGTGGCGGGGATCGAGATCGAGAACTGCCATGGCGCGGATGTCTACGACTGCGTTGCGACGCACAATGCCGGAGGCATTCTCGTGTTCGATATGCCCGACCTGCCGGTGCAGCGCGGGCGCAACGTGCGCGTCTTCCGGAACAAGGCCGTGGATAACGACACGGAGAATTTCGCGCCCAAGGGCAATATCGTGGCGACGGTGCCCACGGGGACAGGCGTCATGGTCATGGCCAATTCGAACGTGCAGGTCTTCGACAACGAGATTGGCGGCAATGGCACGACCAACGTGCTGGTGACGAGCTATCTCACGACGCAGCGGCCCATCAACGATCCGAATTACTATCCGTATGCCGAAGGGATCAGCATACACGGCAACACCTTTGGTCCGTGCGGATTCAAGCCGGGCGGCGAAGGCGGGGCGCTGATGGCGCTCATCGCGGGGACGCCGCTGCCGGATATCGTGTGGGATGGCGTGGTCAATGAGGAGAGACTCGTGAACGGCGAATTGCCCGCGGAGCTTCGCGTCTACATCAATGGGAATCGGAAGCAGGATGGCGAAGTGACCTTTGCGAATATCGATGCGCCCAACGCGCTGGCGAATCCCGCGGCGGTCCAGGTAAAGCGCGATTTGGCGGCGCATGCCGGGTCGCTGCCTCCGTTGACGCCGATCACGATAGAGGGAATTGCTTCGTGAGCCGTCTGTTCACATGGGTGGTGTCAGTCACCGTGGTTCTGACTGTGTGTCAAGGATGCGGGGAAACGCCAACGTCGCAACCGGCTGCCGTGCAGGCAGGCACCGAGGATGCGGATTCACCTCCGAAACTCTTGTCGGCGTATGGCCTGTTTGCGGCTGCGGCACGGCAGATTCCGAACGAAGGCGTCGTCGCGTACGACATCAAGTCGCCGTT
>JBAZRU010000532.1:2532-2956 GCA_041662805.1 Candidatus Hydrogenedentales bacterium
AGCGACTATGCGACGAAGCACCGGTTCGTCAAGCTCCCGAAGGGCGCGAAAGCCACGTATCGCGAGCAGGGCCCGTTCGATTTCCCGGTTGGGACGGTCATTGCGAAGACGTTCGGGTACAACAACGACCTGCGCGATCCGTCCAAGGGGGAGCGCTTGATTGAAACCCGGATCCTTATTCATAAGGCCGATGGATGGGTGGGCCTTCCGTACGTGTGGAATGATGATGCTACGGAAGCCAAGCTGGCCGTTGCGGGTGGACGATTTAACGTGAAGTGGATTCATTCCGACGGACAGGAGCGGACCCTGAATTACTTGGTGCCGAACATGAATCAGTGCAAGCAGTGCCATGAGAATTCGGGGGTGATGAATCCCATTGGCCCGAGGGCGGGCCAATTGACCAAGCCCTTCGCCTATTCGGACG
>JBAZRU010000532.1:2966-5331 GCA_041662805.1 Candidatus Hydrogenedentales bacterium
TCGCCCGCTGGGCGCGGGTGGGGCTCCTTGAGGGTGCGCCGGCAGAACCGGCGCAAGCGCCGCGTCTGGCGAAGTGGGAAGACCCTGCGTCGGGATCGTTGGACGAGCGGGCTCGGGCGTATCTCGAAATCAATTGCGCGCACTGTCACAACCCGAAGGGGCCTGCCTACACGTCGGGCCTGGACCTAGCCTCTGTGCAGCACGACCCATTGCGATACGGCGTGTTCAAAACGCCGGTGGCGGCGGGCCGTGGCTCGGCGGGCGACCTGTACGCCGTGGTGCCCGGGAAGCCCGACGAGTCGTTCTTGCTGCACCGGATGGAGAGTACGGACCCCGGAAAGATGATGCCGGCCGTGGGACGGTTGATGATTCACGATGAAGGGATTGCGTTGATCCGCGAATGGATCCGGGAGATGCAGTCGAGCTAACCCGAAGCAGCACGGGGGCGACATGACCGCGACGGCCCAGTCGCTTGGCATTTCGAGGGCGACGATGCACAACGGTATTCGGCAGTCCTAGATCGAGGCTCCGCAATCCTGAGCGCGTGGCGTTCGCTCAAACGCGGATGAAGGTTTTCTTGCGATACATGTAGAGCAGGATCAGCCAGATGAGCGCGAAGGTGGCGGCTGTCTTGACAAAATCGCCCGCTACGCCGGCGTGATCCGCCAAACCCCAGACGAGCCCGCCGGCAATGTCGCCGAAATTGATGAGATGGGTCGCCATGTAGACCGCGATTGCATTCATGCCGATGACAGCGAAGGGGAATGCCCATTTACGAAAGCCGAGCACATCGATGACGGCGTACATGGCTGCGAGCATGAGAAAACTCCAGCCAGCCGCCCAAAGGGTCATCGAGCTGGTCCAGATGTGTTTGATGATGGGAAACTGAAGCCCCCAGACCCACCCAAGGGCCAGGCAGCCGACGCCCGCTCCCGTAAGCCAGAAGAGTCTCGTTCCCTGGGGTTTCTTGGAACGCAGGATGTGCCCGGCCATCACTCCAAGGAGGACCGACGCGGCAAACGTCATGCTACTGAGGATCCACGTGTATGGGGTGCCATCGCGAAACCGCCCGAGGATAAGCGTGTCGATGTACAAGGCTAGGTTCGCGCCGGGTTCCAGAACGCCTGAGCCAATCCCGGGCACCGGGACGAACATCATGAGAATCCAGAAGCCCACGAGGCATAGGGCAGTCATCGCGAGTTGCCACACGATGGAGACGTTCAGGAGCAGTATGGCGGCGACGAAATAGCCGATGGCAATGGACTGGAGCGTGTTGCAGTACAAGTGCAATCTGTCGAGATCGAATTCAAGCAGATTTCCTTGCGCCACGATGCCCAGCACAAACAGGATGAGGGTCCGGCGGACAATCTTGCCGTAGATACGGAACTTGCTGTCGTGCCGTTCGATGCGCTTGCTGAATGAAAAGGGCATGGAAGCGCCGGTTATGAAGAGGAACAGGGGCATGATGATGTCCCAGAAGGTGAACCCGATCCATTCGGTATGGTCGAACTGTCCGGAGAAGGCGGCGGGCAAGGGTGTCGCGAAGAGGGCGACAAAGGCGAGCACCAGTTCCCTTCCGCCGACGATCCAGAACATGTCGAAGCCACGGAGGGCGTCTATTGACATGAGACGTTCCGGTTTCTGTGCAACAGCGTCCGTTGCGGACATGGCGTATCCCCCGACAACGTTGCGGACAACCGTGGTTGTGCCGCGGTTCAAGAAGTGGCGCAATTGTATACGGCAAACAGAGGGGACTATTGTCCGCCAAGCAATCTTCGTGGTGCAAGGGAAACGAGAATATGAGGTGATTGGCTCAACTTAATTGGGAAAAGGACCTAAGGGACCTAAGGGACCGAAAGGACCCAATAGACCAAAAGGGCCAGCGAGGGAACAGCGAGAATAGATGGGGAGAGTCTTGCGAAAGAACGGGACCGAGTGGTAAGCGACAGCTCGGATGATCAGCGAGGGGCATTGGGCGGCACGGCGCAAAACGGACAAAGCGGGAAATACAATAATAAATAGACACATTTTAACCGATCTATGAATACTGCCGACGGATAGTCGAGGGAGAATTGTGGAGTTCTGGAGAGCAGTTTTTGGTGTAAGTCATGCGTTTGATTTGGGTTAGGGCACTGGACCGTATCCCATATTTGGTATTGACAAGCCAAGACCCCCACTATATACTGGGGTTGCTAGGTTGTGGAGAAAGTTTACGGCGTTCGCGTCCAGGACGCCCGGCACAGAGACCGGGCGCTACAAGTTGCTGGGTTGCGGGGAAAGTTAAGACGCGGCTGCTTTCGCATTTCGGATGCTCTGCGAGCGTTGATGAGTTGAAACCCGCAACGACTAGTTGACGCCAGCTCAG
>JBAZRU010000533.1:0-5327 GCA_041662805.1 Candidatus Hydrogenedentales bacterium
GTGGCCGTTGTTTCCGGCTCGGGCCTGGACCTGAGGCCCTTGCTCGACACCGTTCACGAAATGACCCCATTCACCGCAATCCCTGGATTCGCCCACGAAACCTTGGCCGGTCACGACCGCGTCTTTCTGCGCGGCACATGCGGAAAAGTCCCGCTTATCCTCCAATGCGGCCGGCTTCATTTCTACGAGGACCTCCCTTACCCCGCCATCACTGCCCCCGTGGACTACCTCTCCGCGTGCGGCGCAGGCACCATCGTCTTTACCAACGTCGTTGGCGGCCTCCTCCCAAATATGAACCCCGGCGACTTGGTCGCCGTCCCGCGCCTGTGCACATGGCCCTTCGTTAACTGGCCCAATCGCCCCGAATCCATCGATGCCGATTTCGTCATTCCCGGCTGCGACCACACCGGAGACTACCGCTGGATGCACGGACCCAATTACGAGACCCGCGCCGAAATCGCAGTCCTCCGCCATCTCGGCGGTGTCGTCGTTGGCATGAGCACCGCCCCCGAGGCCCAGCGCTGTATCGAACTCGCCATACGGTTTGCCGTCGTCTCCTGCGTCACCAACAACTGTTGCGTCCCGCAGCTCCTCACCCACCAAGACGTCATCACCGTCGCCCAGCGCTCTTCCGAAAGGCTCTGCACCCTGCTTCGAACGTTCCTTTCGTCTCTATAGAACACAGCGCGCTATTTGTACCGCCGGCTTCCAACCGGCTCTTCAGCCCACCTCTTTTCACCACGGACACAAATACTGCGGGAGACGCCCCCGAAGAGGCATCTCCCGCACAGTCTTGGGTCACTATGGATTAACTGCGTGCTTAGAAGTTCGCTGCTGCTCCCGACAGGATCGCAAACTCTTCGCTGGTCGGGAACGTCAGTTCAGGATACCGCTCGAACGCCACGTGCCCGTCCATGAACAGCACGTTCGATCCGCCGGGAATGTGGTTGAACGCCGACACATCCGTGCTCGTCACGTCCCACATCACCGCAAGCTGACTTTGCCCAACCGACGAAGCTGCCGGGTTGTTGATGTCCGAAATAAAGAACCGCTCGATTCCTTCACGAAGGCGCTTCACCGTAAACGCTCCGAGGACGGGATGCGGCGGCGAGTCAACCTCGATATCCTCATCGCGCACATTGATATCGACCAGCGCTCCAGCAAGATTCGTCACCACGTCCGTGGGGAAGTTAGCCCATCCCGTCAGCAGGCTGTTGTCGCGCGGAATCGCCCAGCTAAAGTAAATGTACGATTGGTCGCCGCTCTGGTTGAACTGAACAACGTCAAATTGACCATTCGGCACCCAACTGTCCGTCAGATTGCCTTGATCGTTGAACCGTGCCCCTTCGGGATCCGAGGGGCAAAGATTCACCGACAAGTCCGCGAGATACTCGGGGTATACACTCAAGCCATCGAACGTGTAGCACGGATTCGTCAAGACCTCGGGCGGGCTCTTCATCGGATACTTCTCGCCCTTTGACTCGTTGGAGTACATTTTGAAAACCAACCCCATCTGCTTGAGGTTGTTCTGACACGAAGCCCGGCGCGCCGCCTCCCGCGCCCGTGCCAGCGCAGGAAGGAGTATTGCCGCAAGAATTCCAATGATAGCGATTACGACCAGCAACTCGATGAGCGTGAACCCCTTTGGGGCACTTCGTTTCGACATGATCCATCTCCCTATGTAGATGACAGGACACCACCCAGGACAAAAATGGCGATGCGCTACACTGGGACCCAAAACCAGATTGCGCGCACCCAAGCCTTGCAAGCTTATTCGCAGCCTAACATAGACCCCGGATTTGCGCAACAGGTGTCACGGTCATCAGGCCTGACGGTTTTCTCATCTACAGCGGATTCGTCCTATCTCCATTCCCTGCCAAGTTCGCTCCCACAAAAGAACGAAGCGGCGGGTCTTCGGGGAGTTCCCGAAAATCCGCCGCACAATTGCAGGCACTCTCTACGTGATGCGATAGGCAGTCCGCCTGGGACTACTTGATGTATACCCCGACGCGTTCCAACGCTACGCGCGCCGCGTTTTGCTCCGCCTCTTTCTTGCTCAGGCCACCACCGCGCCCGAAGGCTTGATCCCGCAAGTAGACTTCGACTTCGAACTGCTTTCGGTGATCGGGACCATCCGACCGTACCAACTCAAACCTCGGAAGCGGCATGCGCTCTGCCTGGCAGTAATGCTGCAACCGGGACTTGTGATCCAACTGCACATCCTGAGTCAGCGCTTCTTCAAATTCTTCGTGCGTCACGTGAATGACGAAGTCTCGCGCCGACTCCCAGCCTTGGTCGAGGTAGATCGCCCCGATCAGCGCCTCGACACAGTCCGCCAGCAACGCGGAACGAGTCCGTCCGCCCGACTGCTCCTCACCCTTCCCCAACCGAATGTTCGGCGCGATATCTAGCTTCGAAGCAAGTTCCGCCAAGGTGCGGCGATTCACGAGGGCCGCGCGAATCCTGCTGTATTCGCCTGGCGTGCTGTTGGGTTTGTGTTGGAGAAGGTGATGGGCCACGGCCAAGCCCAATACCGCGTCACCTAGGAACTCCAGAGCTTCGTAATCGAATACAGGCTCAAGGCTTTCCGCGGCAATTGACGCGTGGGTCAGCGCCCGATCAAGCAATTCTGTGTGGACAATCCGAATCCCCAATCGCGACATCAATGCTTGGAGTTGTTCGGACCGTACTTCTTCTTCAGCCATACCGTTTGCAGACTAGCGTGGCGTTGTGCCCACCGAATCCCAACGAGTTGGAAAGCGCAATGTCTACCCGCGCTTCCCGCGCATGATTAGCCACAATGTTCACGGCGCACTCCGGATCCGGCGTTTCATAGTTTATCGATGGCGGCAGGATACCGTCCCGGATTGCCAAGAAACAAATTATGGCTTCCACCGAACCCGCCGCGCCCACAAGATGCCCCATCATCGACTTCGTCGAACTTACGGGAGGCATTCCCTCCCCGAAGACCGTCCGAAGTGCCGTTGACTCCGTCGCATCGTTGTGCTTCGTGCTCGTGCCGTGCGCGTTGATGTACGCGATGTCCGAGGTATTCGCCTTCGCATCGTTCAGCGCATTCCGCATCGACGCTGCCACGCCCGAACCATCCGGCGACGGCGCCGTAAGGTGGTACGCGTCGCTCGTCTCGCCGTATCCGGCGATTTCGCCCAGGATGGTCGCGCCACGCGCCATCGCGTGCTCTTCGGATTCCAGCACCAAAATGCCCGCGCCTTCGCCCATCACGAAACCGTCCCGGTCCGCGTCGAACGGACGGCTTGCTCGCTGTGGCTCGTCGTTCCGGCGCGACATCGCCTTCATCGCGCAGAACCCGCCCATGCTGAACGCCGTCAACGACGCCTCCGACCCGCCCGCCAACATCACGTCGGCTTGCCCAAGCCGTATCAAATTCGCGGCGTCCGAGATGCACTGCGCGCCCGTTGCGCACGCAGACACCACCGACTTGTTCGGACCGCGCAACCCAAACCGCATGGCTACCTCGCCCGCGGCGATATTGATGAGCAACTTGGGGATCGTCAGGGGAGACAGGTGACGATAGCCTTCCTTCAGAAAGACCTCATGGCCCTCGATCAACGTGGTGATCCCGCCGATACCGCTCCCGATTATCGCCCCGCAGCGCTCGGGAACCTCGCGCGACATGTCGAGGCCCGACTGCGCCCACGCCTCATCCGAAGCCACCAGCGCATAAATCGAATAGAGATCCTTTCGGCGAATCTCTTTCGGCGCGATATCCGCCGGCGCGCACGGCTCCACCTGGCCCGCGATCTGCGTCGGAAGGGCCGATGCGTCGTACCGATCAAGCGGCCCAATTCCAGACTTTCCTGCGCACACCGATGTCCAAAACGTCTTGACATCGTTGCCAAGGGGGGAGACGACTCCCATTCCCGTTACAATGACTCTGGTTCCCATATTGGCCCCTGAGAATTGAACACCCAGTCCGCGACGCCCGATTGTGCCACGGACCGGGTGAAACTGGCAATGTCTCTATGCAAAGCGCCCACACACGGGCGCGATCACTAACCCTATAGCTTCGACTCGATGTACTTCACTGCGTCGCCAACCGTCTGGATCTCATTCGCCTCGTCGTCGATGTCGATGTTGTACTCCTCTTCCAACGCCATCAACAATTCGGTCAAATCCAGAGAGTCCGCGCCGAGATCATCGATGAAACGGGCCTCCAGCGTTACTTCTTCCGGCTTGCGGTCCAACTTCTCGACCACGATCTTCCGGACCATCTCCGCGACGTTATTGTCTGCCATGCAGTTCACCTCCTTTGGCTCGATATTACCGCCCCAACCAGCAAACCCACGGTTCGGCGCGGCGCGGTACTATACCAAAGTAATCCGTCAAATGCCACTTAGCCAACCTCCGCAAAATCAGGCGTAGGCAGCCCCGCCACGTGCGCATTCTTGTCTTCGTCATCTTGGTCTTCTTTGCTGTTTGGGTTCCTTTGATCTTCAGAATTCTTCTCCCCACTTCTCATCTCGAACGATTTCACTTGAACCGCGCCGCCGCATGCGTTATCTTTCCGCGCCATGGGTCGCGATACGGTTCAATTCAAGTGCCATCACTGCAACCACTGCTGCACGGAGGTTGTGTGTCTCCCCACGCCTTACGACGTCGTTCGGATCGTCAAAGGCACAAACGCCAATCCCTACGAATTCCTGGAGTTCCTGTCTCCGGACGAAATCACCGGCGTCGATAAGAACGACCCCACGTGGCTCGAATGCGAAGACAACAACTACATCATGGCCCTGCGCCGAGGCGACAAGGGATGCCATTTCCTCGATAAGAAAACCAAGTATTGCAGCATCTACGAAGTCCGGCCCATCCTCTGCCGCCTATATCCCTTCAGTCTGCAGGAGACTCGTGACGGCAAGTTCCGCGGCTTCTCCCTTCACTCCGACGTGGGTTGCCCCAAGCATCGTGACGGAATTGTCCAGACCAAACCCCTGTACGACCTCTACCTCGAAGACTCCAAACACCAAGAGGACTACCAAGTCCTCGTCGACGTCTTTAATGCCAAATACTACGACGGCAAACGCCCCCAAGACTTCATCGAATTGTTCGTCGAAGGCTTCAAAGACGCCAAGATCCCCGCAAAGTCCCGCCGCAAAGCAGGCTGACCGCGCCCTCTCCCTCTCCTGACTCTTGACTTCTGACTACTGACTACTGACTACTGCCTACTGACTTCTGACTTCTCTCTTCCCTCCCCCCGCTCCCCCACGCCACCAAAAACGCCATCCCCGCCGCCATCAACACCGTATACGTCCACGGCACCGGCTTCTCAAATCCCCACTCGCATACCG
>JBAZRU010000534.1:0-5322 GCA_041662805.1 Candidatus Hydrogenedentales bacterium
GTGGCTTGCGCACTGGGACAAGGGGTTGGGCGACGTGCTCAAGCGATACAAGGAACAGGGCAAGATCAGACATCTTGGAGTTTCGCTGAGCACCGCCGCCGACGCGCCGGATTGCCTCGCCAACAGGGATATGGAAGTCGTCCAAGCACCGTGCAATGCGTGGGACCGGCGCATGGTGAAGAATGGCTACTTGCCCGAATTCCAACGGACGGGCCGCTTTGCCACTGTCCGCAGCATCTACCTGCAAGGCCTGCTCACGATGGCCCCCGATGCGGTCGCGCTGCGTCTCCCCAGGGCCTACGAGGCTTCCAAGAGATGGATTGAACTCGCCACATCCATGGGCCTTACGGGGACGGAACTGGCTATGCGCTTCGCGCTCACGCTCAAAGCGCCTCTGGTTGTCGGGGCGGATTCCGCGGCGCAACTGGAGGACACGATTCGCCTCTCCCAACTCGAACCACTCTCGCGCGGCGATATCGATGCCATTGCCGAACGTATTGACCCTGTGCTTGGTATCGACGTCATTGAGCCCAGGCGATGGGACCAGTAAGTAACTCACGTTTCCATATTTCCGGGGAGATTGCAGTATGCGCTTTCTGATCGTCGGGTGCGGTTCCATGGGGCGCCGTCGTGCGCGGTGTCTGCGTAAACTGGGGTACGATACGATTCACGCTTTCGATCCCAGGCCCGACCGTCGCGACGCAATCGCCCGAGAATCCGACGTGGTTACATTTGGCGACATCGAGCATGCCCTGGATGTCGGCGCAGATTTCGTGCTCATCTGCACCCCGCCTCACGTGCACACGCCCTACTTGTCGCTTTGCATAAAATCGCGGATCCCCATGTTCTGCGAGGCCCCGCTTACCTTAACGCTCGAAGACGCCGACTCCGTCATCGCGGGAGCCGAGGCGTCAAACGTATTCATCGCCCCAAGCTGCACCTACCTGCACAATCGAATTCACCAAGATATTAAGCGGCTTATGGATGAAGGAGATTTCGGACTTCCGCTCGCAGCGGTGTCGCACGTGGGCCAGCATGCGGCAGACTGGCACCCCTACGAAGATTACCGCGATTTCTACGTTTCGAAACGCGCTCAGGGCGGCATGTGTTTCGACATGCTCCCTCACGAACTTCATCTGTTTACGCACTATTTCGGAAGCGTTCGCAATCTCAGTTGCATGGCGCGCAAGCGCAGCCAACATCTTTTGAGCGACGACGGCGCATGCGACGTCTACGACATCCTCCTCGATATGAGTGCGGGCGTCTCCGTCGTGCTACATCAAGACGTTGTGCAGCGCCCGTGGGGAGAGTATCGCAAGATTGTCTGCGAGCGCGGCGTCATCGAGTGGTCGTGGCGCTCCTTGCGTGTGAGCCGGTACAAGGGCCCGCAATTCCTGGATGCTCCCGAATGGGAAACGATCCCTCTGCCCGGCTACGACTTCGAAGATATGTATGTCGCGGAAGTTGCGCATGCAATCGACGCCATGCGGAACGGCACGCCCTATCTCATGCCGCCCCGAACCGAACGAGTGATACTGGACCTGGCGCTCGCCTGCGAGATGAGCTCCACGACCGGCAAACACATCGCCTTCGACTGATGGGCGCTCACTTCGCCGTGTAGCCTCCGTCCACAGGAAGGTTGACACCTGTGATATATGCGGAAGCGTCG
The DNA here is from genome assembly GCA_041662805.1 of Candidatus Hydrogenedentales bacterium. Classification (GTDB taxonomy): domain Bacteria; phylum Hydrogenedentota; class Hydrogenedentia; order Hydrogenedentales; family SLHB01; genus JAIBAQ01. The sequence goes on from JBAZRU010000534.1 coordinate 1,670, forward strand.
CTTGCGAGAAACACAATCGCGCCCATCAGATCCGCGTCGTTGCCGAGCCTGCCGAGAAACGTGCGGTCGCTGTAGTGCTCGACAAATGCCGGATGGTGATCCGGAGTCTGGTATCCGCCCGGGGACACACAATTGCAGCGTACATTGCTGGCGCCGTAATAACTGGCGGCAAACCGCGTGAAATTGATCATCCCGCCTTTGTGAAAGAAGTAGTCGGGATACCACCCGCTCATCGACGTCCCCCGATAGATCGTCGGGTCCGGCCCAATCATCCCTTGAATCGACCCGATATTGACGATGGAACCGCTCTTTTGTTCCGCCATCACGTCGCCAAAAGCGCGCGTTACCGTGAACAAACCCGTCGCATTAACTTCCATGCTCTCCGTAAACGCGGCCGCCTCGTCCTTGTAGCCCTTCTTCATCGGTCGCGTCACGGCGTTGTTCACGAGAACATCGACGCGTCCACTGCGCGCCACAATCGCATCGCGAAGCGCAAGCACGGAGGGTTCATCCCCCTGATCGTATTGCAGGGGGCAAATCGAAAGCCCTTCTTTCGCGAATGTCCCGGCGAGCGCTTCAAGGCTGGCAAGATTGCGCGATGCCACATAGGTCGTAGCGCCCGCCTCCGCCACGGCGCGCACGATCTGCCTGCCATACAATCCCGCGCCTCCCGTCACCAAGGCCACTTTCCCACTCAGCGAAAAACTCTCAAGCACACCCATATCAGTTCACTTCCCCTTATGCCACGGTTAACTCGTTGTTGTTCATTTTGTCCGTGTTAGTCCGTGTTAGTCCATTTCTCCCAATTCCACCACGCGCCCACCTTCATTCCTGCTCCGGATCCCCGCGACAAGCATCCGCATCAACTCCTCAGTCTCCGCAAACGTAGTGCCGCTCGTCCCCGTTCGCAGGAACCGCACATAATCCACCAACTGCGCGCGAAACGCATAGTACGTATCGTGAAACGACACATACGCGCTGTCTTTCGTTCCGCACAACATCAGTTTTCCGAAGCCGCCATACATGTCGTCAATGGCGACAACTACGACTTCAGCCCCGTTGCGATGCGTGAAATGAACCACTGCATGTTCCTGCGTCCCGCAGTGCCGCGTAGACAGAAATCCGGGCCCGATGATCGGATACACCGCCGACAACGCATGAATGCCATAGCGCTCCCACGACTTCATTGTGGTCACCGTGGCGTAGCGCATCGCGCCCAAGTCGTGCGTCGACTCGCGATAGGGGAGGAATTCCTTTGCATACGCCATGCAACTGCTTGACATGATTGCCTTGCCTTCATCATGCCACCGCCGAAACGTGCGCAGGTCCTCTTCACTATCCACCATGGGCTTGTCCGCGAATACGGGCAGGCCCGCCTCTATAAATGGCCTGCACCGCGCCACGTGTTCGCTGCCGATGTCCGTGGCCACGATTACCGCGTCCACATGACCAATCACGTCTTCGGCGCGCTCCACGACGTTTGGAATGAGCGAAGCCTTCGCGACGTTGTGCGCATCGTCCGGGTTGTCCGTCCAGATATGCGTAATCTTCGCGCCGGAAATTCCAAGCGTGTCCTTTGGTTGCTTGCCAAGGTAGTCGGGGATCGTGGCGTACGGGCATTCCCGCATACCCACAGGGTCGTATCCATTGAAAATCGCGCTCCACGAATAGGGATGCCCATTGCCGTCAACCATCCCCAACATCGCAATGGAAAGCTCTTTGTCGCCCAGTCCTTGAAAGCGCACGGTACTTGAATCCTTATCGGTAAATCACAACAACCTCTTGAAACCCTCGTGTGCCGCGGGACCGCGCAAACGCTGTGCGGCAGTGCCTTCGGCGATGGCCTGCGCAAGCACGCCGAACGCCTCGTCGACCGCTTTCTCGAAACCCGCCACAATCGCATCCGTGTGTGCGAGTGTCGGATAGATCGCCGTCCCCGCGAGATAGCCACGGTCCAGCATCTCTTGTGTATACAGGGACCGCAACGTGTTGGCATCCGCATGGTCGAACCTAAAGTGGGAGAGGCACGGATACCCATCCGCAACGATTACCGGAAGCCCCTGCTTCTTCGCGCATTCGGCCCACACGCGTTTCACCTCGGTCCCGATGCGTGCCACGTGGCCCGCAACATCAAGGTCGCACAGCTTGGTCAGCGTAGCCAATGCCGCCGCGGGCCCCACGCCTTCCGTCCAGTACGTGCTGCTGATGAACGATTCATGCGCGCCGGACATCGCGTCACGCGTGCCGATTACCGCTCCGATAGGATGCCCGTTCCCGAGGGCCTTCGCGAATACCGCGATGTCAGGCGTGACGCCTAACCGCAGATGCGCCCCTCCATGCACCAAACGCCAGCCAATCGTGATTTCGTCGAAGACCAACAGGCCGCCCTTGGCGTGAATGCCGTCGCGCACCAACTCCAGGAATCCGGGCTGCGGATCTTCGTACCGGCACGGCTCCATGATCACGCCCGCCAGCCGGTCGCCATATTCGTCGAGAATTCCCTGAAACGCCTCACGGTCGTTGTACGTGAAGGGCACTGCCGTGCCGCGCAATTCTCGTGGCACGCCCAATGGATCCAGCCCCGGCAGCAGGTGTCCCCGCAGCGCATCCGAATCGCCGAGGTTTGCCGCGAGATACCAATCTTGCCACCCGTGATACCCGCAGATCGCGATGATCGACCGATCCGTCGTGGCCCGAAGAATACGCGCCGCAACGGCGCACGCCTCTCCGCCGCACCGCGTAAACCGCACGCTATCGGCCCACGGATGCAACTTGCACAAGCGGTCCGCAAGCGCAACTTCCTCGGGCGAATTCAAGGTGCACATGCTGCCCTTTTCCACCCGTGCAACCACGGCGCGCGTCACGTCCGGATCCGCATAGCCCAACAGACACGACCCAACGCCATTGTGGGTCATGTCGAAGTAGTGCTTCCCGTCGAGGTCCCAGACCTCGCATCCCCGCGCTTCTCGCGCATACGCGGGCCACTGGTCGGGAAGAAACATTTCCGGACGTTTGCTCAGCAGTTGCGTCCCTCCGGGGATGCGCGTCTTTGCGTGCCGATACAGCGCTTGCGTAATGCTTCCCTGGTCTGGTTGGTTCTCAAGCCCCATTACTCGGTTCCCCCTCGTGATGACAGTGTCTACCGTGCTTCTACAAGGATAGGGACTTGGAAACGGATTGGCAAACCAAGGGACGTTTCGCCGAAACGTCCGCGAATCGCCAACCACCGCTGCCATCAACTCGAACAAACGCTTGATATTCATCCCGCGTCAAGTTCAGCATGGAAGCAGGGGAGGGCGGCTCCCTGAATAACACAAAGGAAGTTTCCTCAATGCTCACTGTCGGCTTTTCGACTCGCTGTGTCACCCCCGCCATCGGTTCATGTATCCCAGGTCTCTTCGAGCGCCGGACATCTACGGACGTTGCGGACGATCTCTATGCCCGCGCCGTGGTAATCGACGACGGCTCGCTGGCCATCGCGTTAGTTCAAGTGGACACAATCGCCTTGCCTAACGCCGTTGTACTTGATGCACGCAAACGCATCCACCGGCAAACCGGCATCGCGCCGACGGCCTGCCTTCTCGCCGCCACGCACACGCACTCCGGTGGTCCCGTGGCCGATCTCTTCGCGACGCCGTGCGATCCCGCCTACT
>JBAZRU010000535.1:0-5297 GCA_041662805.1 Candidatus Hydrogenedentales bacterium
ATTTGAACAGGCGGCAATGAAGACGGCTCAGCTCTCGTTGAACTCCGCGCTTAACCTGCGACACACATCAATGAGGGCAAGCACCTTTTCGTCGGGCGTGTCGCTTTCGATATCTGCCGCGACGATATCGCAGGGCCCCAGATCGCGGGCGATGCGGCGCATGTCGTCACGAAGTTCGTAATCACCGCGGGATGCAAGGTCCGTAGGGCGGTACATGACGGCGCGGCGTGCGGCGGGAAAGGTGGCGCGGATGCGCGGCAGATCGGAGTCGACTCCCATGTCCACGTATCCGACGCGAGGCACTTCGGCATACGGATCGATATACGGATCGACGCACCAGGCGCAGTTGTGGATGCCGATGCAGTCGAAAGCCTCGGCGATTCGAATGTCGTAGGGGAGAAGGAGGTCGCGATAGTGGCCGCCGGAAACGAGATTTACCAAGCAGTTGCTTACGGTGAAGAACTGGACATCGAAACCGGAGGCGCGTTGACGGGCATGGAGTATCTTTGCGGCATTGACCATCGTGGTGCAGACGCAGTCGAATAAGTGATGGCAGCGTTCCGGATAGGCCAGCAGATCGAGAAGCAGGGTTTCGCCGCGGAGGCGATGCGCGTTGTTGAGAATGCCTTGCCAGTTGATGTAGCCGACGACACGCCCTTCGCGTTGCGCAATCCACTCGACCTGTTCAAGGAGCGCTTGGAAGAAGGGGTTGGATTCCAAGTCTGGCGGTGAAAGCGCGTCAATCTCCTCGTCGCTGAGTAGAAGGTGCTCGGCCACGGGCCAGTTGTCGTCTTGGTAGTGAATGGAGGCTCCGTAGAGCGAAGCTACCACACACGCGCCAAAGGTTCCCGTAAGGAGATCGAGCGGTCCATCGTTCTCGCAACCGCCGATATTTGCGCCAGGAAAGCGCTTGTGCAGTTCGGCTCTCATGGCGACGATGGATTCCCTGCGGTACTCGGGGTTGACGTGCCATCGTTCGCCAAAGGAAATCCCAAGCGCATCGCGATACCACTTCGGAGTAAAACCAATCTCCGGGCGGATAAACGGTTCAGTACCATTGGCTACACACCGCGTCGCAGGTGCTCCCGGCGCAATGTAGCTGCGCAGTTGCGTTGCAGTTGCCGGTATTATCCCTAGATTCGACATGCGCGACCCCCTCTCCCCGTTTAAGATGTACTGAGGTAATTGGCCTATTCTACCACCGAAGGTCAAGGCAGATCGCGTAAACGCAATGCAGGCCTCGGACGCGCAGGGCTTGACGAATACGGTGCCGAGGAGGATGATAATTAGCGGGGAAGATATCGAAGGCCAGTTCACGTCTCACAAGGGGGATCTTGCCATGTGCTGTCGTTGCATAAGTCGTCGCGATTTCTTGGGAAGCTCGGCTGCGATGGCCGCGGGGGCGGCGCTGTTGTTGCCGATGTCGGCGGTGGGGATGACGCCGTCGGGGTGGACCGAGGATCTGTGGGACCCGGCGCGCCCGTTGATGAGTATTGGGAAGGCGTTGCGGGTGCAGCCGATCTTGATGTACCGCGTGGCGCAGCGAAAAGAGATGAACTCATGGAAGTCGTGGAGCAACATCCAAGATGACGCCTCGGCGAATGAGGAAGCGGCGCGCATTACGCAGGAGTTGAAAGACCTTTCGGCGCGCGCGGGTTTCCCGATGGAAGTGCTGCCCGTGGTGTGCGTGACGACGCCGGAGCAGGCGGCGGCGGTTCATGGAGCGGGGGCGGACGCGACCATCGTGTATCCCGCGACGGGTTCCGGGAAGTTGTTGAACGCATGCATACCCGACACGGGGGCAATCCTCTTCGTACGTCACAAGTCCGGGCCGGTCTACTACTGGTACGAAGCGTTGAGCGTGGAGTATCTCCGCACGGAGAAGAATCCCTCGGACACCACGAAACGAGCGTCGATTGAAGACGTGGTTGTGGACGAGGCCGATGAGTTGTTGTGGCGTCTGCGCGCTTTGTACGCGGCGCACAATTTCATGGGGGCGCGTGTGGTGGCGCTGGGCGGTCCCGCGGGCAAGTATGCGGGCGATGCGCCTGCGGTGGCGCGCGAGCGGTACAAGATGGAATTGATCGACGCGACGTATGACGACCTGAGCAAGCGGGTCACGGCGGCGCTGGCGGACGAGAAGGTGATGCAGTGCGCGCGGAAGTGGACGGAGCAGTACCTCGCGATCCCAGGGACATCGCTGGAGACCGAGCGCGAGTTTCTCGTAAACGGGTTTGTGTTGTACGGCATTTTTAAGCAGATGATGCAGGAAAACGACACGCATATCTTCACGATCAAAGAATGCATGAGCACGATCATGCCCATGTCGAAGACGACGGCGTGTCTGACGTTGGCGTTGTTGAATGACGAAGGGTATGCCGCGTTTTGCGAATCAGACTTTGTTGTGGTTCCCGCGGGCATCCTGATGCGGTACGTTACGGGGAAACCTGTGTTTATGCATAACTCGACATTTCCGCATAAGGCAGTGGTGACGTGCGCGCATTGCACGGGGCCACGCCGTATGGATGGCGAACACTACGACCCAACGCGGTTGGTGACGCATTACGAGTCGGAATATGGCGTCGCGCCGAAGGTTGAGATTCCGGTTGGGCAGGAAGTCACGTTTATCGATCCCGAGTATACGACGGGGCGCTGGGTGGGGATGAAGGGGACGGTGGAAGGCAATCCGTTCTACGAGATCTGCCGGTCGCAGCAGGATGTGCGCATCCAGGGAAATTGGAAGAAGCTTATGAGCGAGGTGCGCGACTCGCATTGGATGATGGCGTATGGGGATCATTTGGACGCGATCGGGTATGCTGCCAAGCGAATCGGCATCACATGGGACAACATCTCCGAGGGATAAGCGAATGAGAAGATATTGGGTCGCGGCGTTATCTGCGTTGATCGCGGTTTCGAGCGGTGCGCAGTGGAAGGCACATGAGGTGCAGTTGTTGAACGGAGCGGAGTCCGTCTCCGTGCCGGCGCAATTCCAGATTGTGACGGAGAGCTGGAATCGCGTAGTGGCGGTGCCGTACATCGCGTATGTGCCGGAGAAGGATCGGGTGCTGATGCTTGTGAGCTGTGACTACCCACATCAGGCAATGCTACTTCACAGCGACGACCACGGCGCGACGTGGTCCGCGCCGGAGTTTATGCATCTCGGCGCGGATGGCAAGCCGGACACGGGCATGGGCATTGGGCTCACCTACATCGGCGACGGTAAGGCGTTCGTCACGGCGGGACATCGGTGGTTCAGTCGCGACTATGGCAAGACGTGGGAAGACTACGGCGCAATACCGCCGACTCCGGACGGCGCGACGTGGAACGGATGGGATCCCATGTTTGTCGATCGCGATCCTGCGACGAAAGCGGTGAAGCGCCTCGTCGAGACGGGATACAGCATGGATGTGGCGCGTTGGGAATCGAACGGCGGGCCTGGCTATTCCAAGGGACATATCCATTCAAGCGTGGACGAGGGCCGCACGTGGGTTGATGTGGCGAAGGTGCCGGAGTGGGACGGGGCCAGTGAAATCACGATTATCCGCGCTGCCAACGGGGAATTAGTGGCGGGTTGCCGGACCGATAAGCCGGCATCGCTCACCGAGGTGCTTGATCACTACGAAGGCATGGCCGTGTCAATATCGAAGGATAATGGGAAGACCTGGTCCCCATTGAACCGGCTCTACGCGTGGGGACGCCATCATCCGTCGTTGGTGTTGTTGCCGGATGGGACGCTGGTGATGACGTATGTCGTGCGCAAAGGATATACGGATGCTCCCGACGGCTTTCCGCGGTTCGCGGTGGAAGCTATCATCAGCAAAGACAACGGCCAGTCGTGGGACCTGGATCACCGGTATGTGCTGCATTGGTGGAAGGGGAACCGGACGGGACCTAACAGTTGGTGGCCTAGCAGCCAGGCGACTTCGACGTTGCTCATGCCGGATGGCTCGCTGCTGACGTCGTTTGGCACAGGGTACCGGACCGGGGACAGCGACAAGAATCAGTCCGCCCCGCGCGACGTCGGTTTGGTGTCGTGGAAACTCTCGGACGCGACGCTCGACGGGACCGATGCGATCACCAAGTCGGCGCTGGAATCGGAAGCGCGCAACGTGTTCGATCCGAAGGTGTTGCGCACGCACTGAGTTGGCGGGCGCGATTATCCTGAAGCGATCATGCCGGAGGCCTGCAACAGGGTCTTCTGCATTGCATAGTCGTGTTCTTTCGAATAGGAGAACTCCCTTTCGCCACGGATACAGGCGGCAAGATCGGCGAAGTCGAGAACATGGCGCTCCAAATCCGGAAACGTGATGTCGTGTGCTCCCTTTTTGTACTCCGCGACATCGTTGCGCAATGAAAGGTGTGCCGCTGGCGGTTCAAGCGGCGCGAGAACAATCGAGCCATTCGTGCCGGAGACTTTGAACCGGCGCGTGGAAAACGCGTTGGGCTCCATCGCAGCGGATTCGATGGTGACCATGGCGCGCGGGTACTCGAGCACCGCCAATGCATTGTCCACGAGGGCGTCATCGTGCGGGCCGTCATGCCGGATGAATGGCGTGACCTTGCTGGGAGGCCCAAGCAGGAGAAGCACGATATCCATGAGATGGCAGCCCAGTTCCAGCATCATGCCGCCGGGATAGACGGCGATGCGTTTGCGCTTGTCCGGAGGCAGGTCGGTACACATGCTTCCATGGATGGCATAGATATCGCCAAGCCACCCTTCTTTGACCGCACGCCGGACGAAATCGAAGCCCGGGTTGTAGCGAAACATGTAGCCCATCTGAACGAGGAGCTTCCGCTTGGCAGCTTCGTCGAGCAGCGAACGAAACGTATCCAGAGACGCGCCCGCGGGCTTGTCGAGATGAATGTGCTTGCCTGCATCCACGGCGGCGCGGGCAAGCGACAGGAGACGGGGCACAGCGCTTTCCACGGCGACCATTTGCAGCGCGGAGTCTCCAAGAAGTTCATCCAGTGAGAGCCATGGAACGTCCTTTAGGCGTGGCATGGCTTCATATTGCTTGCGAACCTCTTCATCTGGTTCACATATGCCAGCCAACTCAATATCGCCCGACTTGCTCAACACGTTGAAGATATCGATTCCATGAGCGTGATCGATACCGAGGATTCCGCAGCGTATGCGGCTTGGCGCCGCATGAACTGCACTGGTAAGCGAGAGGGCAGCGGGAATTATGGCTGAAACCTTCAGGAATTCACGTCTGTTCATGGGAATCTCCCGTAGTCTGATTGGCGTTTGCCTCGGCGGCTATACACTTTCGGGCATGATCCACGGTGCACGATAG
>JBAZRU010000536.1:0-5296 GCA_041662805.1 Candidatus Hydrogenedentales bacterium
TGACGAGAAGAGCGATTCGGTTCCGATGCACGGAGAAGTCTTCGTAATAGGCGAGAGCCAGGACGGCAAGCTCATTGTCGCGGGGCTCTTGGAGGACAAGACGGAGATTGTTCTGCTGGCCGTGACCGCTCAGGGTGAGCAGAAGCCCCAGATCATTGCATCGGCCGATACCGGTCTTCTTTACTTTGACGCCGTTTCGCCCTATTCATCCAAGGCGGGAGAGGAGGGTGTCCAGTTCGTCTGTTCCGGGACTTCGAGGTCTGAGCAAGCCGGAAGCGATGTGGTCCTCTGTAGGCTTGAGGGAAGCGTGCTGACCGTTCCGGTAAGGATTCCGATCCACAAGAATGCAGGAATTGAATTCTTGGCTTCCGGCGATTTGGACGGCGATGGCCAAGGCGAGATCCTTGCCGGGGCGGACGATCACAGCCGGGAGTTTGGAGGGTTTAGCATGATCACCGTTTGGCAGTTGTCGGGCAAGGAGGCGAAGAAGCTCACCGAGTCTGCTGGGCACGATATGCTATCTGGGATGGCGGCAGGGGACTTTGACGGCGACGGCAAGACAGAAATTGCAATGGCGGAGAGGGTTTCCGACCTCAACCTATATCGGTACGTCAAGGGGAAAATTGAGCGAGACCCGGAGGCAGGGGCGAGAATAGGAGAGCCCGCTGGTATGGGAGGTGACGAACCCCTGCTGGTCCGGCGCCGCATGGGCACGCAAAGGGCAGATGAACTCATCATCCTTGATCGAGCCCGAAGACTCCTCCTGCGTTCGCGTCTGGCGCACGGACGCTTCGCCGCCCCCGAAGTATTGGTGACATTTGCCCCAGAAGTGTACGCATATTCACTTCAGTCCCCTGGCCCGCAGCGCGACGGACGTCCCGAGAAGCTTTTCATTGGGGTGAGGGTCAAGGAAACAGACGCGGACGGCGAGGTAACGAAGTGCCTGGTGTACGAGTAACCCGGGTGACTTTCGAGTGCCGCCCCGCCAGTAAATGGGGGCTGGGAAATTAAGGGACGGGAAATTAAGGGAAATTAAGGGGAAATTAAGGGACGGGAAATTAAGGGACGGGAAATTAAGGGAAATTAAGGGACAGACTACTATTTATATAAGTAGTATTGCGTGACTATTCCGCAAGCCCCTGTCTCTCACGCGCGCCGACCCCCAAGCGCCCTTTCTTCCCCATCCCGCCTCATCTTGTGAATCATGTAAATCCTGTCAATGAACGTTCCCCTACAGCATGCCACTGCCGACGGTCTTCTGCCATTCCCGAATGCGCACTCCCATTTCGTCCCCGTCCCTTTTGGGTTCTATGCGATCTATCGCGGCAAGAACAAGCTTCGGCGTTTCCGTGCTTTCCAGTTCATCCCGATCCACAATCCCCTCGTTTCGCACATGAAGGAGCAGCGTGCCCACGCGCGTCCCCGTGGCACCGATGCAACGACCTGACGCCTATAGATAGAAGTTGCTTCACGGATGAACATAGGGATGGAGCGTCAAGTCTCTCCTGGAAGTTCACCACCAAGGGCGCCAAGATCACCAAGAATCGGAGCAAGAGTGGTGGCCGGAGAGCCGGCTGGAAGCCGGCGATACAGTGACATCTCCACGCAGACAGGTAAGCCGACGATACAGTGACACCTCCAAGCTGGCGGGTTCGCCGGCGCGGACGGTGTTGCTGGGTTGGCCGTCGTCGGTTTTGTTGACGGCGACGACGCGGTATTCCCATTCCTTGCCGCGTTCCAGATTGGTGGGCGTGGTTTCGCTCTCCATGGCGAGTCCGGCGGCGGCTTGGGGAAATTCGTGGACACGTCTGCGCTCCCTGCGGTCGCTCCGCTTGCGTCTGTCCCTGATTTCCGCTCCTTCTTCATGTTCTTGTTGTCGTTATGCTGCTCCTGGTTTTCTTGCTGCTTGAGAATTGCCCACGATTCGTGGCGTATCCCCCGCACTCGCTTGTGCATCGCGCTCGCCGGTGTGTTGACCTTCTACGGCGCGCCCCGTACACTCCTCCGGTTATGTTGAAACCGCACCACCGTTGTTATCTCGCCGCGTTCCTCCTCGATTTCGCCGTATCCTCCGGGTTCGCGGCGCTCCCGTTTTTTATCTTCGACCATCTCGGGGGCGATGCCCGCATGTCCGGGTGGATTTCCGCGCTGCAATCGGCATGCTACGGCGCGGTCTGCCTGCTTTCCGCGACCTTTGTCGGCCGCGCCAAGAGCGGCCTCACGTGGGCCATGGCCGGCAGTCTGGGCTATGCCTTTATCTTCCCTTCGGCCATCTTCTTCCGAAGTCCCATCATCATCGCTTTGGTGACCGTTGCGGGCATCACCTGCATGGCCCTGTATTGGCCCGCCCTTCAATCCTGGATTGGCTCCGAACCCGACCTTCGCCTCCGTTCGCGACGCATCGCCCACTACAACATCGCGTGGAGCCTTGGACTGGCCACTTCGCCGCTTTTGGCCGGTCCTCTCTACGACATGCATTATTCGCTGCCATTCGTGCTTGTGTTTGTTGCTTCGATTGGCGCATTCGCGCTCGTCGCCTCGCTGCCGCACGAACGCGCGTGCTTCGGCACGTCTTCGCAGGAAGAACTGGACTCGCGCGCTAGCCATAACGCGATCAGCCAGGCCCACCTGCAATGCACGTGGATCGCCAACATGATCGGATGGGCCATGGTCGGCGTGATGCGGTCCGTCTTTCCGAAGCGCATCCACGAGTTGGTCGCTTCCCAGGACCTCGTCGTATTCTTCGGCGGGATGACGTGGGAGCATCTCAATCTCGGAGCGGCAACGCAGACGTTGTGGCTAATCCTGATGCTCTACGCGTCGCGCATCATCACAACGCTCGACATGGGCCACCGCCATTCATGGCACCACCGGTTCGGAATCCTCGTGATGTGGCAAGTCGCCGCCGCGATGGCTTTCCTTGTGCTGGGGATTTCCAACAGCCTTTTCGTGATGGCGATTTGCTGCTTGATCGTCGGCGCAAACGGCGCGGTATCCTTCTTCGCGTCCTTGTATTACAGCGTGGCCGAACCGGCGTTGCGTCACCGCCGCGCAGCCATTCACGAGAGCTTTGTCGGTATCGGCGGATTCGCGGGATCGATGGTCTTCGGCGAGCTTGCAGGGCGTTACGGAACGTCCTGGCCGTTCCTGTATACCCCCATGTTCGTCGCCCTCAGCCTGATCGTGCAGTGGATGCTGCTCCGCAGAGGGATGAATAAGTTGCGCCTATCGGAGAGTCCGGCGGATGAAGGCGTCCGTTCTTAATCCGCAACCCGCGGCGACGGCCTCACTGTCCTTGGTCTTCCGCATCACCAATTGCCGTGCGCAGGCACGAAAAGCTAAAACGCGCTAGTCCTTCTTCCACGGACCGCCCATGTTCTTGGACATCTGCTTGAGGACCACCTTCATCTTGGACCTGATCGTGCTTGATTGCGTGATGTCCCAGAGGGACGTGTTCTGATTGCGAAGCGCGAGCAGGGCGCCGGTCCATGCATTGCCCCAGCCTGATTCGATGCACCACGCGCCCCAGCCGACATCGCCGGATGCCGACCAATAGTCCCACCGCTTGAAATCGAATGCGCGCAACCACGCGCCACTGAGATACGGATACTTTTCCGAACGGCTCTGGATTCGGCAAAGGTATTCGGCGACTTTGTCTTCTGCGGCCTTGATGGCCTCGTCGCCGGTAACCGCGTACGCCTCGTGCAATCCCATGAGGGCAAACGGCGTCGTGTAGAGTTGGTCGGAGGCCGGATCGCCATTGACTTGGATCAACGACGCCTCCGTGGTTCCATACTCCTCATTCGATTTCGACCAGGACCAGTCGCTGGGTTTGTCGGCGCGTTCGACGACCGCGCCGCACGGTTGAACCAACGCAATCACGTCGTCCGTGATGCGCTTTAACCACGCTCGATGCTCGGGCGTATCGTCCACGCGCACCAGCCAGGCGAGCGGCATCATCATCTTGGCCCGCTCTGAAGTGTTTCGCCACAACCATTCCTCCGGATAGCCCTCCATTGTGACCTGCATCGCGATCTTTGTGCGTTCAAGAAACGGCGCATAGCGCGTATGGTGGTATGCCCACAGATAACAGGCCCAGAGGTTGCACTCGAAGTGGGGAGAGACGTTCATCTTCGGCCTGTCGTAATAGAAGCGCCACCCAAACGACTCCAGGTTCGGCATGTCTATTCGATCACCGCGAAATCCCTTCGTACCGGTCGTGCGAAGATTGGCCAACAGCGCCCGCAACAGCGGTTCATCCCATCGGTCCGTTTTCAAGGCCGCCGAGGCCGCCGCCGTCGCGAGGATCACGCGGGCGTTGTCGTCGCCGTAGTTGGCGACCTCCCACAAGGGCGAGATGATGCCCCACGACACGAGACCGTACGCCGGGTGTTTCGGATTGGCGCGCCCCCCGACGCACATGCCCGAAGGCGAATACACGAAGTCCAGCAGGTTGGTGGCCACCGCGCGGCTTCGATCCTGCTGGTTGAGCCGCCAGTCGAATGCCAGCGTCATGGCCGCTTCCGCATGGCAGTCTGCCCGGAGAGGCGTCCGCTGCAATTGCGTGCCGTTCCAAGCGATGGCCGACGCGTATCCCTCGATCATCCCCATGCTTCCATCACCGGATGAAACCGATGCAGCGGGCGTGGCCGTCGTATCGATTTTGTTGAGGAGAAGGTCGCGGATTTCCGGTGCGCGCGACGCGCCGACCAGGAGACGCGACTGGTGGAACCACTGCGCCGAACGATCGAAGGCGGCTTTCTCGAAATCGGAGGGCAGCGATTCCTCCGCAGCATACGCAGGCCGCACGTCAGGCGTCCACGACAGCGTCACGGGGGAGCCCTGCGTGAGCGTGTTGAGAATAGTCTCCCACACGGTCTTCCAGTCCGCCGTCGGCGCGAAGCGGCCCGTTACGAAACCACTGAGCTTTGTCGTGGCCACGAGCCACTTCTCTTCGGGAATCTCGAAGAGGACGGGATAGGTCTTTTCGGGTAGGCCGAACACAGCCGTGTCGTATCCCGCCACGCGCGCAGCCACGAGCCACGGCTTCGGCGCGGTCGCTGGCAGAAGCACGCACCCGTTTGCGGTCAGGAGGCGCAATGCGGGCAACGGCTCGCCGAATGCGTCTCCTGCCGTCACGATGCGTTCCCACTCGGTTGGTTGTGAAGCGCCAAACTCCATTCCCGGCAACGCCTGCGGATACTCGATATACACGCGCAGGTTCTTCGCCGCCGCGCGTTTGAGCACCGCAGGCTCGACAATCGTCCGCGAGTCGGGATACCCGTCCGCCAGGAAC
>JBAZRU010000537.1:0-5275 GCA_041662805.1 Candidatus Hydrogenedentales bacterium
TTAGACGGCCAACTCCAATTGACTGCCGACAGTCACAAGTCGATAGAAGAAGCCGTCTTTTCTCTGCTCGGTTTCAACGACTTCTATCTCGGGCAATTGCGAACGGACCTCACTGATTCGCGTCGATACCGCCGATGTGAATGAGAGCTGCGTCAACTCCCACCCACCGATCCACTGCCCTGGACGCGCCTTGAGAACTCCATAGACGCGCCCAGCGGCTGACTTCGGATTATTGATGCTTCCTGCGTGCATGGCGCTACGCTGCCGGTTCGACGGCCAAGCCATCGCGCATGACTGTCACGTGCTCGCTCGGTTCGGCGTCGGGGTCAACAAACGTCATAATCAACTGAAGCCCGAGCGCCTCAGCAGCCTCGGCCAGCGCGAGACGGTCCGCACGCCCCATCGACTCGGCGCCATCCACCAGGACGAATCCCGAGTTCGGATTCAGACTAGCAGCGACCAACACGCCGACTTTGATCTGCTCCGACGTGCCCAACTGGTGGAGGGGGATGCCGTTGATCAGGATCGAATCGTCGTCGATAGTCAACCCATCGACCGGCAACTTCGCCTTCTGGATGATGAGCTTCGGCAAATCGTCCTTGAAGAACTCGACCAGCCTGGTGAACACCTCGGCCCGTTCGCGTGCAGCGACAGCCGACTCGGCCGCCTTGTCGTGCGCATCCTGCAAACGTCGCGCCTGCAAGTCCGCTTTCGCGTTCTCGACCTCGACCTTGAGCGCGTCGAAGTCAGCCACAGCGCCACCCATCGACAGTTCGCTGTTAAGCAATTCGAGGTCGCGAATTCGCGCGTCTTGGTCGCAGATTTCAGACACAACCTTTTCGGCCTCGTTGTACTTTGCCCAGACCTCCGAGTATTTTTGACGGGCCGCCTTCAACTGCGCTTCGAGTTGCTCAATCTCGCCTTGAGTTGTTTTCACCTCAGACTCGTAGTGCGCAAGTGTTCTATCGGCTTTCGCGCGGTCCGGAAGGGTTTTCGATTCGATGGTGCGCTTCAGTGTGTCGCGCCTGGCGATCAGTTCTTCACGGCCTTTGCTCATCGCCTCGGCAGTGTGCAGCGCCTTTGAAGCGGCTTCCGAGCGCACTTCCAGATCTGCAACGCTTTCCCTGGGGGCCGCACGGTCTGGCGCCGGACATGTGCTCAAATACGCTTCTGCCCGCTCGACGATTTTGTTCTGCTCACCCCGAAACGTGTAGCAGGCCTTGTGGATGGAGGAACAGACCGTCAACGCGTGTTGGTCGAAATGGACCTCTTCGAGATCGACTTCCGCCAATGCCTCCTTGAAATCAGGTCCGAGAATCGTCACAACGGACTCGACAAGCTCCTCGGCTGTGATCGACATATTGAGGGCCTGAAGCAACTGATTGCGTTGCGCCCTCGTGCGTTCCGTCCGGCCTTTCGCTTCCCCCCCGGCCATCTTCACCCACTCCACAGGGCGAAACGTGGATGAGTCGCAAAGCTGCCGCAAGAAATCCTCTGCCTTCGCCACGGCGCGCCCATTATGCGTGACCATAACGACCTTCTTTGAGCCGTCTCCGCTGACAATGCGCTTTATGCGCGTATCATTCGAAAGGACCAATTCAATCTCGGCTGGATCTTTCCCGCGCCGAACCATGTCAGGATCAAGCCCCTGAAATGCGCCTTCGATGGACGCCAGGACGCTGCTCTTTCCCTGGCCAGCATCCCCGCGAATATCGTGGATATCGCCAAGATGGTCAATGGAGACTTCCTTGATCGACTTCACATTCTTCACGCGCAACGTCAGAATTCGCGCGCGCTCTGCTGTCTTCTCACTCATAACCTATTTCCTTCCGAGTCCCCTCGGTGGTTTCTGTGACTCTGAGGTGTAATTCTTCTACGCGGCCCGAGGAACGCGGCCAGCGCGGTCAAGCAAACTCAAGATCGCCAGTGCTTTTTGGGGCGGGCTCAAGTCTTCGCTACGTTCGACTGCCGTGATTCGTTCAGCTAAACCGCTGTTCTCATCGTAGGTGCCCCATGTCCCGGCAAACGTCTGAGCCTGATAAAGCCGGTCGTCTTGGTGCACGTCAACCTGACAGTATTCGATGATGTTCTGGTAGGCCCCTGCCTCATACGCAGCGCCCACACGGGATCCGTCCATCGCCTGGCCGTCCCACATTACGACAGGGAATTCCCCGAGACGGTAAGCTCTACACGCATTTTCAAGACTGATGAATGGGGTCTTGGTTGGCATTCTCAACATCGTGTCCCACACCCGGCCGCTCCAGCGCCCGTTGCGATACCGAGGAAAATCCGCTGGGGGCCGATGACCCTCGCGCGACCAGCTATTGAGGAGGACCGGGAGATCGAAGCCGTCGCAATTGTGGCCTACCCATACCGTGTCTGGGCCGATGACGCGGTCCAAACGCTGCGTAAGCTCAGGAAGTCGCGCGGACAGGCAGTCGTCATCCTCCATGAACGAAACGTAATCATCGACACACTCGGAACTGCCGGTGAAGCGCAGGCGATAACAGAAAAGAACCGGCTCGGCGAGAAGCGGATCGACGCTGGTCTTTTCGACGGCCTCCCGCGCGCGCTCATTACGGGCCCGTTCGGTATCCCACTCCAGCTTCAATTCTTTCTTGGTGTTGTTCGAATACTCCTTCTCAATGGCTTCGCGCCGGACGTGTTCCAGGATTTCTGGGTTTCTAGTCCGATAAGTTTCGAGGTCGTGAATGATGCACGCTGCTCTGATGTCACTCACTGGCCGTCTCCTTCTCCGTAACCGCGGGCGGCTCTGCGGTCATCGACTCCATGAATGCTTTATGGTCGTCGGTCATCCAATACCGCACGCCGAACTGCTCTGGCTCCGTCAAGATGATCGTTGCCGTGCCTTTTTCCGCGAATGCCTTCTCGACCTTAGCGAGGTTTTTCGGGTCGAGTTTGTTCAAGGCTTTGAGGCTTTCCAAGAACGTGTCGGCGGCCTTTTTGCTGACGGCGACAGAGAGATCCTCGCCGTTCTTGCTGATCAAGTCGATGAACTTGCCTGAGTCGGTAACCCGCACGTTCAGCACGATTGCCCGCGCCTCTTTGGTGTCGCGCTTTCCGCCAAAGCTCTTGCTTGGGAATTCAGTTCGCACCTGGGCCGCCCCGTCGATGCTTTTCAGCATCGCAAGGACTTCACCGGGATTGGTCCCCTCGACGAACTTGATACGTTGCAGCGCACCACCGACAATCGCTTCAATCTCGATTCCGGCAATCCGCGACACGACCGAATCCGGTGCGTGAATCGTGATTGCCGAGGTCGTAGTGACCTCTGCGTCTACTGCCGTGGGCGATACTTCCGGCGCCGCTTTCGGGGTAGTCGCTACCCCACCATTGCCCTTGAGCAATGCGCCCAACTTGTTGCCTTCTGCCATTTCTGATACACTCCTTTCGTTACTTGTTGCTCTCAGCGCCGCTCGGACTCCACTCCGGGTGGCGCACTTCATTTCAAGAGATGCCCCGATATTCACATTGGGAACGCTCGGGGCCACACGCTGTGTGCAACTTTTCCTTCACCGTGGGCTTGTTTGCCTGTTCGACGACGGCTACCTGCACACTTCCACCGTTGGGAATGACTTGGAGCACCGGCTGGACTTAAACCAACATCTGCCACCAAAGGGTTGCGGCTCTTATTGAGCTACGGGCTCCAATGCCTGATTCAACTGTAAGCCGGATACGCCCCGGCTGGCGGAGGGTTTAGTTATCGACTTTCCTTCGTCGCGGTGACATCGTTTAGAGTCTGAACAGGATGTTTTATCCGCGCTTTCCTCCGGCCCATCACTCCGGACTGTCAAATATCGTTGGCGAAACGCGTCCGTGTTGCGTCCTGTGCTTGCACGCCCAGGCCTACGCCACTTCGCCAAACTCGATTCAAATGTCTCTCTGCGTCCCCGCGTCACTGCGCGATCAGGCGTATTTCAGATTGCTCAAAACCATCGGTGTCTTCGCGAATTCCCGAATACCCACAGTCGTAGTCTTTTCCAAGCGGGTTCTGTGGCTCCCAGTACCAGTAGATCCACACCTTCCCGTTGATGACCTTTCGGGCAACGGACTTGAGCTTTCGAATCTTTGGCTCGCTGTGTACGCGTTCTCCGCGTACGTGCCTCCGCACATCGGCGACCTTTCCGGCAACATCAATGTCAACGAGTTCGGTCAACTTGTGCAGCATGGCCTTTAGTTCCTCGTGGCACGCGTATTGCGAGGTTGAAACACACTCCCATTCAGTGGTCGCGTGCGCATCACCCCCTCGGTACGCTCGATAGCTCTCCGAATGCTCGTCTGGCACGCCTGCTCACGTGCGAGCCGCTCGCGGACGGACTTCAAAAGCTGGACCACGCACCATCCGCAAAACCAAATCATTACCGCCACGGCTAGCACGCCGAAGAACTGACTCGAAGGTTCGGTGTTCATCCCGCACACTCCTTCATGATTTCCGAAACAGACAGCGGGCCGGTTTCCTGGTGGCCGTGACGAGTGGTTATTACAGGCACCGACCCGCTGTCAAAGGCGATTTGTGAGGCGGGGGCGGAGTGTGGGATCTCCGCCCCCTGGTCGGACGCGGACACGCCGGGGACCGCCGGCGTCTGGAGAGCGATTTGATCAAGGAGAGAAGTAACTACAATCGCGGTCGCGCATTCGATCGCGCAGTGACTTGTAATAGGCAACATCCTGCCAGGTTCATACATACTGAAGATTATCAGGCCCACACGAAAGTCGACTTCGACGCGGGCTTGTTTGTCTGCGCGTTCCCACAACAGCACGCGGGCGGTACTCATCTCGTTGCCCTCACGTTCCGCGCCCGCTGAGCAGCGCCACGCGCCTCTGGCCTCAACGGAAGCACGTTATGGGGGACCGGCGGGCAGGGTGCGATCTGCCCGCCGGTTGGGGGTATCGCCGACACAGACAGGGGGCTATCCATATCGGCGCTTGGGAACTGATCCGGTTCCAGCGCACCTGGAATATCAACCGTGACGGAGCGGTCCGCCTCGGGAAAGGTCCGCGGGCACGCCGTAGCGTGTGACGTGCCCACGTTGGCTATGGGTGCAACGCGGCCCGCAATGACATGGGGCCCCGGAGTGGTCATGTCTCCACGAGGACGGAAGAACCCAAAAAGTCTCATGCCGCCCCCTTTCGGTTAACCATCCACTGACGAAAAGACTCGATTGTGTAGAAGACGAGAAGTCCATGCTCGGCGGCGAATGTGTGTTCGGCGATAGCGCCTAGGCTTCTCTGCCAGTCAGGGGTCATGAGAATA
>JBAZRU010000538.1:0-5269 GCA_041662805.1 Candidatus Hydrogenedentales bacterium
GTTGCCATTCCCTAGGGCGCCAAGGATTTGATCCCCCCTCCCCCTCGGCTTGGCCGCGCCAAGCGCGATGCCCTTGCTTGCACCGTCTTCAACGTATGATGACTACCGCATAGACATTGGCCGTTTGCAGGATCAAGCGGAGCGCCACCATCGCTGCGCTCGATCTTGTGATCCGCGAACATGCGATGCACAGGCTGCGCCTTCGTACATCGCTGGCCGTTCGTGATTGCCTCACACCGTCCGCCCGCTCGGGCAATGACAATGGCACGCCATCTCTCATATTCGGGGGATCGATAGAACAACTCGACTTCCTTGGGGCGGGCCTTGAGCACCTTGCTATCCACTCGGTGCTTGAGCAGCGGCCCCACCTTACGCACGCTTCCTCCTTATCGGGGGAAAGGAGGCCGGAGCCTTGCGACTCCGGCCAGTCTAGGGAGGAAACCCAAGCCCATGCAGAGCCTGATACCCTATGTAAAGACAGAAGGCCCGGTGCGTTGTCGGCACCGAGCCTTCTGCTATTCGAAGTCCTCTAAGAGAGTCACGTGTACCGAGGAGTCTAGACCATGAGACCTCGTATGGGACAAGGGGTCTGTGCTGCCACAGCAGCCTATACCCTATATGCGAAAGGCCCCGCTGCATTGCTACAACGGAGCCTCCGTGGTGCGCTCTCGCTATAAACCCTCAGGGGACCATTAAGGCCAAGTCCTGACGGGTGGTAATGTGGCTTGGCCTCTTTCTTCCTTGCGTGCGCGGCACTCCGCGTGGCGAAGCCGTGGCGGTATCCGTGACGCTTGGCGTGACGCTATTCGTGACGGGAGCTAAACCGATTCAAGTTGGGCGATTTCCAAGTGTGTCTTCACCATCTGCCCGAGCATTGACACTAAGACCCTGATTCTCATTCCTGAGTCAAGGTCTTCGATGTTGACCTCTAGATCGCTATCCACAACCACATTGAACCCTGTGAACGGACCTTCGATGACCCGCGCTGTATCACCAGCCTGAAATGAGAGCACCTTCTTGGCTGGTATCTTGCCGGGAACAATCCCATCGACCTCTTGCGCCCTCATCGCCTCTATCCATTCATCAGGTACGGCAATGGGTAATTGCCCGGCACAGATCATCCCGGCGACGCCGGAGAACCTGAAAATCTCACGCCATCCCGATTTACCCATATCGAAACGCACGAACGCGTAGCGCGGGAACAGTGCCGTCTTGCGAGGCCGCCGGATCGGCAGCGGCGAGTTCCGCTGCGATTGTGTCAGCTCGCGTTGTGGGACGTTTTTCATTTCCCATACGTATGGGTAATAGGTTTCGAAGTCGCACTCATCCAGCCATCTCAGCGCATGTCTATCCGTTTGCCCGACACAATGTGTCACATGCCACGCGAGCCCTGATCGCGAAGCAGCGTTAGCTACCAACTGAGCATGTGCTGTCCAAACGTCTGCAGGATTTTCGATCATCGCTGCCATTCCCGTCATCTGGTTGATTCCGTGTGTTCAAGTATTTTTGCTGAATTCTCGGATGTCCTCTTCGCTCATCTCGGGCGCAGTCGGCGGGCCGTGCGTGTAGAGCTTTCCATCCTTGCGCGGCGGCCATTTCCAGGGCACGAGAATGCCGCGCTTGCGCTCGCTACCGATGCCGCGTTCACACGCCATCACACTGCGATTGACGCCGCTCAACGCACCAGCAATGAATTCCGACCACGCGGTGACCGCCGCAAGCTCCTCATTCGTAACAAGGAACTTCCATTCGCTCGCTAGCGGCAGCTCGGCAAATGCGCGCTCCTGTGCCGTCAATGCACGCCGGAGATTATAGAAACCTCCCATTCCCAATGGTTCCGGAGCTTTCCCGACTCTGCACAGATTGGCCCACGCACGAGCGTCTTCGCTTTCGATCGGCACTCTCACGCGCTGGCCCTCGATTTCCGCTTTCTCGCCCGACAGCACGTAGCCTTGCCACATGCCGGCGGCGACCCAGCGATCAGCGTCCTTGACCGTCCGCGGTTTCTTCCGTCGCTCGCATTCGGCGATGTGATCAGCGTAGCCCTTGACGGCAGTGAGTACCTTGCGGCGTTCCACCGACGTCATCGCGGTGAGCACGTTTCGTAATCTCGGCAGGTTGGTGATTGGTGAGGGATAGGTCCGAGCAAACTCGGTAATGTCTGCTTCTAATTCCTGATCCACGCTCGCCGAACCGCCCCCCGAAGGGGGGTTAGGGGGAATCTCTTCTTCAGGTTCAAGATTCCCTTCTATATGGGACACGGTTCCCGGCGGGGGCTGGCAGGGGGCTGGCAGGGGGCTGGCAGGGGGCTGGCCGTCATCGTCCAGCTCCCGCCCGTGGCGGGTGCTGGCAATATTCACCTGATGGGCAGCCAAAGCAGCACCGCGCAGAGCTTTGGGTTCAATCGCTTCGCGCGCCGCCGCCTCTATTGCGTCCACGTCCGCGTCGAATAAAAACCTGATTTCTGAGGATGTCGGCTTTCCCCGCCCTTCGTGATTGCGGCGCCCGTTTTCGTCGCACCAGCACTTGAACAGAGCAATCGCGCCGATGGATTCAAGCCACCTCAGTCGCTTGACGACAGTCTCTTCGCTGATGTCGGTGTCGCAAGAAATCGTGGCCACGCCGGGGTAAGCCGCCCCGTTTTCGTCGACGTAGTAAGCGACGGCTTGCAGAATTGCCTTCGCATACGGATTCCCGAGCGAAAGATTCCGTGCCCAAGCATGGGCTTCATCCGACGCGACACGTCGTCTCCGGCGTCGTTCTTGATTGGCTATCATGACAGCAGCGTTTCTATAATCCGTTGGGCGCGTTGGCCCCGTCCACATCCCCATCCGCCTCGCAAGGTGGCGTACCGTTTAATAGAATCCGTTCCAATCCCCGCCAGTATTCAACCCAAGGGAAACCGGCTCCCGGCTCGTGCCGAGTGACCTTCACGATTCCGCAGTGAATGCAGGCACGCTCTGTCTTACGCTCGAAGCGGATGGGTTCTCCCCAACGATGGCGGCGGGAAAAAGGAACGACACTCATCCCGCCACCTTCATCTTCTCTGCTGGCATTCCGTTGTGCTTGACTAACAAGCATGTTTCAGATGTCATGAACGGCGCGCCTCCGTTCCAGATTGTCACACCCGCATTCGCCAGCGGCGATGCACTCGCGAACCGATCTGCCACCCCCTGGACATCGCCAACAATAATAGATGCTCTGTAACCAATCGCTCCGAATGATCAGCGGCCCGAAGACAAATAGAAATACTTTCATTGCGTAGTGTTTACCCGCCATGTGCTCCCCGCCCTTCCGCCCATTCCGCTACATGCTTTTCCAGCGCCGCTTTTGCTTTCTCGATCGAGCTACTGAATCTCAAACCCCGTGTCTCACATTCCCCATTGAGATAGGTCCGCCACCAGGCTCTTACTCCTCCGAATGTCCGGTCATCTGATAGCCACGGTCCGATCTCACCTATGAATTCATCCCCGAGATAGACTCGCTGTTTGTTGAGCGGGCTATTTGGGGAGGGATGGAAGGTGAGGGTGGGGGTCATGCGGCGAGTTCCTTTGCCAAGTCACTGACCATCTGAATGCGTATGCCGAGCCACCGCATGACGTTGACCGACATGGAATTGCCGCAGACCTTGTAGCGCGGCCCGTCTGCGGCTGGCTTTCCGCGAAACTTGATCAGCGTGTAATTATCGGGGAAGCCCTGTAGCCGCTCGCATTCGATCGGCATCAACCGCCGCACGGCCCATTGCTGCGCTACGTAGGAGCGCGACGATCCGCCGTTCGAAGCTCTGATGTTGGCCGTATCGTGTGGGCCTTCAAATTGCGAACCGTCCTCGCGACCGCGCATATCGAAAGCGATGGCGGGCGGGTGCATCCCCTTCGACAGGGTATGGCACGGGTCTCCTGGTTGCGGATTAGTGCGGGAAAGTGGGCTCGTGATTTGCGTCGTGTCGAACGCTATCATTGGTGCCGCGCCGCTTGCACTCCCGCTATTGATTCCAAGTGTCCCGCTGATGTCGCCGATATCGAGATTGGAACCGCGCGTTTGGAATGCGACCAGATTCTGATCGTCTTCCTGCCTCCTCCAGGCATAGCCGTCTTTGCCGCTTCTTTCCGCGCCTCGCGTGAGTGAAGCGGCGACGACGGAAACGATAGGCGTTCCCCTCCCCGTGCCGTCTTCGCTAGCGTCAAAGCCATCGGCCCGTAAGGAATGAGCAATAAATGTTTCGCTCTCGCCATCAACTCGGCCGGAGCCACCCTTTGCGTTGAGGGTATGGGCGACGTAGCTTTCCGCATCCGCCCGATGCGAACTATTTGATTTGGCGAGTAATGGCTGCGCCACATCATGCGAGGAGATTAGCCCACCATCGCAGTCAAAATCTGTTCCGAGCGCGCCACCCCCTGTAGGGCGGCTTGCAATTGTCGGGGCAATTCCTTGCCCCGCTTCGCGGCGCGGCGGATGATCCCAGCACAGGCTTTCGCGCTCAAATAGTACCGCTGCGGCACGTCGCCAATCGCCAAGATATCCGACAACGAACACACGCCGTCGTCGCTGAGGGACAGCCCGTCCAAACCCGTCCACTCGCACGTGCTGAGCGTCAAGCACTCGGTAGGCGAACCCATACCCGAGTTCGACCAAGCCCCCGAGGAAGGCTCCAAAGTCCCGTCCGTTGCCCGATGACAAGACGCCGGGGACATTCTCCCAGATGCACCAGATGGGGCGATATCGATCAAGGATTGCAAGATAGACGAGGGCGAGATTGCCGCGCGGATCAGCCAAGCCTTTGCGCAATCCCGCGACCGAGAAGGATTGGCAGGGCGTACCTCCGACAAGAGCATCGATAGTTGCATCGGGCCACTCATTGAATTTGGTCATGTCACCGAGATTGGGAACGTGTGGGTAGTGATGTGCGAGCACGGCCGAAGGAAAGGATTCGATTTCGGAAAACGCAAACGGGTTCCATCCGAGCGGATGCCACGCAACCGTCGCGGCCTCAATTCCGGAACAGATGGACAGATATTTCATTTCGCGGACAACTCCCGCTCTCGTGTGGGAGAGTCATCATCGGTTATTTTCCGCTGAGATCGGCGCTTCGTCTTTCTTGACCGTTCATATTTCTCGCCTTCGGCGACGCCAAGCGCACATCCCCGCACGAGATTGCGTCGGAACTCCTGCGGCTTCCACCAATCGATCTCCCATGGCCATAGGAGCCGCCCGCTCACTGGGATATTAGGTTCGTCCACATCGTTGTAATCGGTCAGCAACATCTTTT
>JBAZRU010000539.1:0-5232 GCA_041662805.1 Candidatus Hydrogenedentales bacterium
TCCGCCGGCACCACCGGCATCAGCTTGCCATGGTCCGGGGCGTCCAATCCCGGGGCCCAGGTCGGCCGGTTGGTCCAGCTGCAAACCTCCCGCACCTCCCCGAGGAGCCCGGCCTCAAACCATTCCTGCAACAAACGGACGCCTTCATTAGCATGCCCCTGATTGCCCATCTGGGTCGCCACCTTCGCGTCGCGCGCAGCTTTGGCCAGTGCACGGGCTTCGTAGATCGAGTGCGTCAACGGTTTTTCGCAATACACATGCTTGCCCATTTGGATTGCCGCCATCGCAACGACCGCGTGCAGATGGTCGGGGGTGCCGATGACCACCGCGTCGATGCTTTTCTCTTTCTCCAGCATCTCGCGAAAATTGCGGTACTTCTTGGCGTCGGGATAGCGCTTATACGTATCCGCCGCGTGTGCATCATCCACGTCGCACAGGGCCACGATGTTTTCGCCCAAGATGCTGAAGTTGTCGATGTCGCGCCCGCCTTGACCGCCGACGCCAATGCCTGCGATGTTGAGTTTCTCGTTGGGCGACTTGGGCACGCTCGGGCTAGGCTCCTCGCCGGCAGCGGCCCCGAACCCTGTCGCCAACGCGCCCACGGTCGCGGCACTTCCCGCCAGGAAACTGCGTCGTGTCACTCCTGCATTGCCCATGGTTGTATCTCTCCCTCGTATCCCTGGTTTCTCCCCGGCGTCTGTCTCAGCTTGAGTGTAGAACTCTCGGCGGAGGGCTTCAACAGGCCGCGGGAAGTTGACGTGATGCGTGCGTGTAGCTACACTGTAGTTATGAAGTCGCTGAAATTCGCTTGGGACGCCAAGAAAGCCAAGGCCAACTTGGACAAACACGGGGTTTCCTTTGAGGAGGCCCGGTCTGTGTTCTATGACGAGCACGCCATCGAATTCTATGACGACGAGCACTCGGTGTGGGAAGACCGTTTTCTTCTCTTGGGCCTGAGCTTTCAATTGCGACTGCTTCTTGTTTGCCACTGCTATCGTGAAGCGGAAGGCGTAATTCGAATCGTGTCGGCTCGTAAAGCGACCGCGACGGAATCCAAACACTATCGGAGCGTGTGAAGTGAAAGCCGAATACGACCTAACGAAAATGAAGTCTCGCAAGAATCCCTATGCGCGAAGGCTCAAGAAGCAGATCACACTTCGGCTAGATCCGGAAGTCATCGAGTACTTCAAGCAGCGGGCGGAGAAGAGCGGGATTCCCTATCAAACGCTGATCAACCTGTATCTTCAGGATTGCCGAGCCACCAAGCGCGACCTGAAAATGACATGGACGTCATAGACTTCTTCAGGGCATTAAGCCGCCTGAAGCAAGGTCTTGTTTGTCTTACGGGTTGACCTGAGTCGCAGCGGGGCCTGCTGCGTGGTACCATTTCTCGGCCAGTTCTCCAGCGGGGAGGGACGTGCTCACGAGATACGCCGGCGATTCTCCAAGAACGATCTTCTTTCCCGCCGGATTTCCCATCACATCATACATCGCGACTTCCGGTGCTATGGTCGTAAGATCAAGCGGGAGATTCTGTCCGGGCGCCCACACGACCGCGACCGCCGTCGCGTCGCTCTGAAAGACATAGCCAATAGGCGCGGGATGATCCTTCATCACTTCGGCAGGAAACACAACCGGGCAAACATAGCGTGGCGCGGGGCCGAGGAAATTCGCCAACGCCGAGAGGGCGGCATACGTCTTCTTTGGAACGCCTTCTTCCGCGAGGAAGGGATTCTCGATGTCCCGGGTCCCGCCGTTGACCATCCCTTCGATCGGCTCGTGGTAGAAGATCTTCTCCACGCCGTGGCTCAGCATAATGACGGCATGGCGCACCACGTAGTCGGCGCAGACCCTCTCATTGGCTTGCAGGAGTCCCGCGGAGAAGTGGTTCGGCGGCGCTATCCACGGCAGCCAAGGTTTGTCGTCGACCGCGTAGTAGCTCGTCTCGGTCGCCCAGATGGGCTTGCGTCCGCCGTGGGCGTCCATCACCCCCTGAATCCGCTCCATGTTCGCAATGAAGTCCTCGGGCGGAATCATCCGGCCATAGGGATGCAGGTTCAGAATGTCGCAATACGCTAGCCCGCCTGCGGCTATGAACTCGTCGCCCAGGGGCATTTCGGGTTCAATCGCAAGCCCTCCGATGACCTTGCCCTCGGGGTCGTTGGCGCGAATAGCCTTCGACGCGCCCTTCAAGAGTTCGATGTAATCTTTAACCGTGTATCCCCCTTTTTGCGGCAGGCAGAAGTCGGGTACCCACAGTGCTTCGTTCAGAAACTCCCAGTAGTGGCACGTGCTCCGATAGCGATTGACCGCCGCGCCGATGAAGTCGAAGAGTCCCTGCGGTTCCACGGGGGCGTAGGCCATGCGATACCACAATGTCTTCTCCACCGAAGATGGCGCGGACGAGGCCCAATTGGCGGAAGGATTGGGAAAGACGACCAGCGACTTCATTGGAATACCGGCAATGTATTGGAGCTGCGTGTCGCAGGCTTGCCACGAGATCTCGCCTTGTTTCGGCTCGACCCAATCCCAGTTTACCGACCAATTCCGGACCCAACGCAGACCGCCACGCGATAGAAGCTCCGATTGACGCACGGTCGTGGCGGGATGGTTGAGACCAAACGGCGAGTCGTCGTGTTTGTACGGTTCGATGACGGCAAATTTGATCGGCCGGACATGGTCGCGGCCATTGGCTGACCACGAGAGACGGGCGCGGTAGTGGCCTTTGCCCGGCACGGGCAGGGTCCACGGCACAGAAGTCTCGTCTGAGGCCGGAACCCGTAGAGTCATGGACACCGGTTCGAGCGCCGCGCCGAAATAATCCTCCCATTCCATCTTCAACGCGATGGAGGCCTCCTGCGTCACACGGTTGTTCCCGAAAACCGTCAGCGTCACAGGACTGCCGGATTCAAATACGTTGCCGTAGCGTTGTGTAGAGAACCCCACTTCCACGGCCTCGCGCATCTCGAAGCCCGTTGGCTCGGGACCCACCTCCAACTGTACCGCATCGATCCAGACGTTGGCGCTCAGTTCAGGCGTGGAAGTCAGATCTGGACCGACAGCAATGCAGACATCATCGCCAAGGGCGGTCTGCGAGAACGAATACCGCTTCCATTCTTCCGTCAGCACAACCTCGGATGCGGCCTCTTGCACGGACTCGAGCGCGTTCCCCGCGAATCGAAGGAGGAACCGCGCTTTGACACC
Source organism: Candidatus Hydrogenedentales bacterium (assembly GCA_041662805.1). Lineage (GTDB taxonomy): Bacteria > Hydrogenedentota > Hydrogenedentia > Hydrogenedentales > SLHB01 > JAIBAQ01. The sequence continues at coordinate 3,205 of JBAZRU010000539.1, forward strand.
CGGCGCGCTGGAGCGGAGGTAGGCCGAGAGCGTGACAACCTGTCCTCGGGGAACGGGCATCCACCCAATGTTGGCGGCAAGCGGCGCGTGCTGCACCACGTGCGCGGGAGGCCACACATCGAAGTATGTATGCGGGGTCATCTTCGGACCAAGCTCGATTCGGAGACAGTGCCGGCCGTCCCACGCGCCATCCGATTCAACCGTGCCATACAACCCGGAGAGTTCCCCGCCCCATCCGGTCGGCTTTCCGCAGGACGTCCACAGATAATCGCCGCACTCGAAGGAGGCGTTCTGGAGTAGATTGCGCGCGTCCACCGATTCGAAGCGTGGGACAAACTTCGGCGTTTCTTCGCTGGCTGCCCATGCGCAGGCACTCGCTACGCACAACACCCAAACCACAGAACGGCTCCGTGAACTCTTGATCATGGTAGTTGCTCTCATCCTTTCGCCGCCGCGCTGCCAAGCAGGAGGTCAGCGTAGGGGTGTAGACCGAACCAGCGTTTGTTGTCGGACCCGCGTGAACGTACTTCGAGCGTGCAAGGACTCCCAGGAGTAACGAGCTCCGCCGGCACGCTCAGATAGAATCGCCCGGCGCTCTCGCTCCACGAAGGCTGCACGTGTCCCGGCACGTATAGGAGGGTCGTGCGTTTGTCCACGCCAGCCCATTGAGCCTGAGTTTGCGTGGTGTCGAAGTCCACAACGCGTCGGCCGTTGACGGTGAGCGTGAATCCGGGAGGTGATGACGGTGGCGTGAGGAAGGGGAACCCGCCTGCGAAGACGAATGTCACGTAAGGTGCTTCGGGAACCGTGTCCGTCTCCCACACGATGCGGTGCATAGGCTCCTCTTGTCGGATGCGATAGACTTCCCCGTTCCGCTCGCGGCAGGTCTGGCCGGTGGCCTTCTCTCCCTGGTGAGAGGCCAGCCGTTGAAAGCCCGAAACAAGCGGGCCCTTTGCGAACGGTGATCGCACCACGCTGTCACGCACAAACTCGACGGGCCATTCGGCGGCGGGCCGTGGGAAGCCCTTTGCATATTCGAAGATGCGCCCGAGAAGGTGGGAAGCCTCGGGGCCGCCCTCGCCCAACGCGAGGTCGAAGTTGATTCCGCTGAGGATGAGCGCGCCTTCGCCTACCTTTGCCTGCATCAACAACGCCTTGTTCCGCCAGACATACTCGAAGTCAATGTAGCGGGAGAACGGGTGAGGCGCTCCGTGCGTGTTCAGCGCCCGGATCAGTACCTCGGGTGGCGCGGGAAGATCGTCGAGAAGAAACGTCTGCGCCCCCTGAAGCAGATGGAACCAGGATGCATCGCACCATCCGTCCGGCGTCAGCCCATGCGTGATCGGGTTGTCGTATACGAACGTGCCTGCATTCGAATCGCCCTCGAACACCCCCAGCCACCACGCAGGCTTGTACGAAGTGTAGTCGGTTGGAAACACGCCCGCGGGTGAAAGCAGGACCACACAGGCTCCCGTCTCCGCCGCACTCACCAGCGCCTCGCTCGGTTGCCGGGCAACATACACGGCGTGGGGGAGAGGCGCATCTCCTTCGGGCATGGCGATAGCCCCGAAGGGCTCCAAGAGACTCACTAAGTCCGTACTGGCGTAAAGGGCCACATCCATGCTGGGCTTGAACGGGGCCGAGGGAAACAGCCACGCGGTCCAATCGTTCTTCTTCTGTCGCACGGATGCGGATTCAAGCACCGCTTCAACCCTTATCTGTCCCGGTTCGGACAGCTCCGGCAACACCACGCGCACGGCGCCCACGGGTGCGACTTGCCCATTTGGAAACGCCGTTACGGGCAGCTCGCGCTCCTCGATCTTCTGGCCATCGCACGAGACGCCGGCACGCACGACGCCGCTCTCGATTGTCTCGCCTGAGTAGTTCGAGAGCAGTATCTGAATGTCCAGCGTTTCGCCACCTGCATACGTTTGCGCCAGCCTCTCTTGGAGAAGCACCACAGGACCGTTGAAGCGGCGCACTTCGTCGAAGGTTATCGAGAGCGGGCGGAAATGCGAGTCGACAAGG
>JBAZRU010000540.1:0-5231 GCA_041662805.1 Candidatus Hydrogenedentales bacterium
GAAATTTCCACCGCCGTGCCAAATTTGAGCGCATGCACACCGCTATCGCTCGCAGAAGCGTACCGGGAGTTGGCTTGCCATGCAACCGAACGCAACAATGCTGGCGGAACGGCATTCTTTCCCTGAGAGGAGTTGCGTGATGTCGTCCACAGAGTCTCATGAAGCCATGAATCACAAATCGATATTTGAAATATTGAATATGGTTCGAGTGAATGGCATCCAGGAGGCCGCCACCGATCAGATGCTCAAGGAGAAAGTACGAGTTTTTTTTCTGACCAACACTTTGGCAAACGAACGGCTTACTTGTAGTAAAGATCCGTATACTCGCTTCCGATTGCGTTTCTTCGATTTTGTTGGGCGAGTGTGGGAGTATGATTCAGAAGAATCGGCACCCGTGAGTCGAGACTTTGAAGGTGATGAGAGTCTTGCCTCGTGGTTCGATCCGAGGCGCAGGCCCAATCGCTCTCAGGAGTCTAAGAGGAACGATTCTCACGATTTATCATGTAACATCTCGACAGTGCCATCCGAAAACGTACTATGCCTCTCATTCAATCATGACGGTGATACTTCTCCCACACTCAACTTTCCGAATCATGAGAACATAATCCTCCTTACAAAGGAAGCTATCGACGCGCACGATGAGAAGAGTCTGTCTAGGCATCTAGAGACCGACAATGTTCTGCTAAAAGGATGGCAGCATTACTTGGCGGAAGTTCTTAAGCTTGGTGTTCGGTCCAAATTGATGACTTCAGATATGGTGGCGTCAATCTTTTATAAAAGTATTGCGGCGAATGTAGAGGACTGGCCCGCTGCCGAAGCTCCGACGCACTCCTTCGCGTACGTTTTCCCGTGCGTGACCGCGAACGAAGTAGTGTGCCTTCTCACAGTTCGCACCAGAGCCGTTCTTTCTTCAGTTGACCAGGAGCACTTGTGCAGTGACGTACTGACTGCCTTGGCGAATCTTGCGTTGCTTCTATCAGCGCGTATTCTGAAGGCGCACACGAGCGAGAATCAGCCCGATTTGACCAGAACCTATCTTGGGACGCAGTCTCGCGTTATATGGAATCCCCCGCCCGCGGACACTGAACATGAGGTTAAGCCTGCAGGTGGCCCCCCTCCACTGCCGTGGTATGAATGCAAACTTGTCACTGATGTGTTCGGTTCGTCATGTCTCTCCGATCTGAAGCGTCACCTTACAGAGAGCATATGCATACCCATCGGTGACCATGAGATTGCCGACTGCATTCGGAAATACTTTATCGCTGCCTCGCTCAAGCGTGTTTTAGGCGATGTACCGGAACAAGTCCCAAATCGACTATTTAAGATACTCGGAGCCGCGCTAGACGACGAGAATACGTTGCGTGGCATCCCCAAGTACCGTCAGCACTTCATTCATTCATTTCACGTCTTTCTCACGGGCTTGCGGATTCTCGTTGAGCCCCCTGCAGGTAGGGATCGCGCAGCGCCAATCGAAATACTGACACGGAGAATGGACTGTGGAAAAGATACCATCCTCAAGGCTTGGTATTGCGCGGCTATATTCCACGATATCTCCTATTCTGTTGCCAACGTTGAGGAATGGGTCGGCTTCTTTCTTGACCGCGTTATCCTTCAGCCTGAAGGTCCTGACAAGCAAGAAAGGAATCTGAAGGAGCAATGGGTCTTAAATCAGATAGCGCGTCTCTTTAGATTCGAAAACTATCAGGATAGCTTTACTCGGCTGGTTGACACAATGGCCCAATTCTCGAACATTACTGATGACCAGATTAAGAGCAGAAAGTTGTCCAATCAAGTCTATACGATGCTTCTCGGGAGAAACACTGAGAAGATACCTGTGAAGAGCGACCATGGTGTTCTGAGTGCGCTCATGCTCCTGAACGCGTTCGAGCGTAAGTGCCTCGATGTTGGAGACAAAAGACCAATGAACAACTTCATTCTCCTTGCCGCCGACGCCATAGCGCATCATAACAAACCGGATTCCATCGCACAGCCAGTAATGAAGCCACGGGACTGGTCCGATCTCTACAAAGGAGGGGCTAAGGAGAACGCAAACGTGAATCCGCTTCGAGACCTGCTGATAATCAGCGACCAGATTCAGCAATGGGGAAGGACTGAAAGCGAGGCGTCCGAAGCCTATATCGACATCGTTCTTTCGGAGTGGAGATGGACGTGCGGGTCCGGTACGGACGACCTAAACATTGTTTTGAAGTACAAGGCGCCGATCGATGATGCCCGCCGCGACAAGGAGAAGGCGAACGATTTCTACGAGAATACCTGGAGGGAGAATGTTGCGCCTGATATTAGGAGTTGGATGAGCTGCTTCCTCGCGCCTTGGGGAAATATACTCCTGCGCCATGAGTTTGACCAAGCCTACTTCAACGCGGTGCAATCTCAGCCTGATCCATTTGCTTTTAGACATAGGTGAAGGCGCTGACTATGACGCAATTCATTCTAAACGGCCTGGCTATGTATGGGTGGTTGGCTATTGTGGCCGCAAGCTTCGCGATACTCTTTCGTGTGGCAGGGTTCTTTCATTTCGCGCACGGACTGGCGATCACCGCTGGTCCCTATTGTCTCTTCTTTCTCCTCGCGCGTAGCGTTCCCTTCGCGCCATCACTGATTCTTGCGCTTATCTGTAGTGGGGCGGTTGGCGTTGCCGTTCATGGGTTTGTTTACCGCAACGTCGCAAGGCATGGGCTGAATCCTCTGGCTCTCCTGCTTGCCTCACTGGGTGTCTATTTGATCGGGCAAAATTTCATCTCGCTGTTTTGCGGGGACGATCCGGTCACACCATCTCACGCCCTGCTGGATGGCAGCCTTACGGTTCTTGGGGGCAGAATATCTGGGACGAACTGCATTTGCCTGCTTCTATCGTTTGTTGTTGCATTCCTCTCAGGACCTGTTCTTGCCGTTACGTCGCTGGGCAAGAGCATGCGCGCGATTGCGGCGAACCGACGACTGTCCGTAGAACTGGGAATTCAAACTGAACGGGTAATGGTCTTAACGTATTTCCTTGCGTCCGCTGCGGCTGGGCTCGGCGGGATCATGATCGCCTACGACACCAGCGCCAGACCGACGATGGGGATCGACGCGCTACTGCCTGCGGTTGTTGCGGTTGTATTGGGTGGGAATACGGGGATTAAGGGAGTGCTGTGTGCGGCTCTGCTATTGGCGATGACAACGCATATCGGCGTTATGTATCTGAGCTCTCTGTGGCAGCAATCCATTGTTTTTGCGGTTCTACTTGTATTTCTACTGTTCCGAGCGTTCGCGCGCGGTCCTCAGATTGTTGCGTCGAATGGGAGTTCATAAGATGGGCTACATTGAGCATTTCGCTGTTGTTGCTGCCATCTACTCGGTGATCGCCGTTTCTTTCAACCTGGTTGCTGGTTATACGGGACAGTTGTCTTTGGCGCCAGCGGCATTTTACGGAATCGGTGCTTACGTGGTAGCACTTATGGCGTTGAGACTGCAAACTCCGTTCCTCCTGAATATGGGTTGCGCAATCGTTGTCTGCGCAATCGCAGGAGCCTTGGTAGGGATTCCATCGCTCAGAATTCGCGATGAATACTTCGTCATCGCAACTTTTGCTTTTCAAGTCATCGTCTTCAGTGTTCTCAATAATGCGGTATCCCTCACGGGAGGTCCAACGGGGTTAGCAGGGATTCCGTCGCCTGTTGTACTTGGGTGGGAAATTTCTTCGCGCTTGGATTACTTACTGTTATCGGGGGCATTTGCTGCAGTGTCGTTCTGGATATGTAAACGCTTGGTCCAATCGCCGTACGGTCAGGTACTCAAGGTTATTAGGGAGGATGAACGATATGCGCAGGCAAATGGAAAGAACGTGGCGGCCTGCAAAATATCAATCTTCACCGCAAGCGCGGCAATCACCGCAGCCGCAGGCGTGATCTATGCGCATTACATCAGCTTCATTGATCCTTCCAGTTTCACCATAATGGAATCAATCTTCATAATCTCCGTTGTTATCATCGGCGGAGCCGGGAGTCTCTGGGGACCTGTGGTGGGCGCGATAGTGTTGGTATCTTTGCCGGAAATCCTTCGCTTCGTTGGCCTGCCGTCAAGCGTGGCGGCGAATATGCGGCAGATCTTGTACGGGGGTGCGTTGGTGGCATGTATGATGTGGCGGCCGCAGGGACTCATAGGGGAGTTTTCATTTCGGCGAAATGAAAACTCTTGAAGTCAGATGGATGAAGTGAGAAGGGTGACTGAAACGCTTCTTGAGACTCATGAGGTGCGTAAGCACTTCAATGGGACGACGGCCGTGGACGGGGTGTCGCTGTCAATCGCGCGCGGCAGCATTGTCAGTTTGATTGGGCCGAATGGGGCTGGAAAGACGACGCTGTTCAATGTAGTGACGGGGTTTCTGTCGCCTGACAGCGGGAGAGTGTCTTTCGAGGGGCGGGACGTGACGCGGATGGCGGCGTTTCGGCGGGCGCGGCTGGGGATGGGTCGGACGTTTCAGGAGATGCGGCTGATCCTGCGGCTTTCGGCGCTGGAGAACGTTTGGCTGGCGCTGCCGAATCAGCGGGGCGAAACGGTGATTGGGGCGCTGTTGGGGCTGCACAAGCGCGAGGAGAAGCAGCGGCGCGCCGAGGCGCTTGGCTGGCTGGAGTATGTCGGCATTCCCGAGACGGCGAATCAGTTGGCGGGGGAATTGTCGTACGGTCAGCAGAAACTGCTGTCGGTGGCGTGTTGCCTGGGGTTGGGGGCGAAGTTGCTGTTGTTGGATGAACCGGTGGCGGGGGTGAATCCGGCGCTGGTGGATCGGATGCTGGAGTTGCTGGAGCGTTTGCGCCGCGAGCAGGGCAAAACCATCGTTCTCATCGAGCACAACATGGACGCGGTGATGCGAATCAGCGACCGGGTGATCGCGATGGACGAGGGGCGGATTATCGCCGACGGCACGCCGGAGCAGGTCCGCGCGGACGCGGTGGTGATCGAGGCGTATCTGAGTTAGGCCGCGCCTTTGGGTTGAGGCTTGGGGCTGGAGATCGAGACATTCGGATGGCAATGCAGGAGCGGACATTGGACCGGACGAGCGCGGGTTTGCCTCAAGGCGCGAACGGGGAGATCTTGTCCGCACGTGCGGTGCGCGCGGGCTATGGCAAGAAAGAAGTGCTGACCGGCGTCACGTTTGGGGTGAAGGCCGGGAGCATTGTGGCGATGATCGGCGCCAACGGCTCGGGCAAATCGACTGTGTTGAAGACGGT
>JBAZRU010000541.1:0-5223 GCA_041662805.1 Candidatus Hydrogenedentales bacterium
ATGGTCTTCGCATTTGTCCAGTACGTTACGTACCAGCTCTAACAGAACCGGCTTTTCAACCGGCTTTGCCACATAAGTGTAGCCGTTGAGGGCTTTACTTGCCCTCGCCGACACATCGACCCCAGCGCCCGACATGGCGATTATCGGAAGATCCGGAAATTCGTCATGCAGAATCGTCAAGGTCTCGATACCTTCCTGTTCCGGCATCATAATGTCTGTGATGACCAGGTCTGGACGCTCATGTCGGCAGATGTCCACGCCAACTTTCCCATTCTCCGCGTCCCACACTTCATGGCCGTCTTGCTCCAAAATCAAGCGAAATGTCAGACGAAGGACCGGCTCGTCATCGATAACTACGATCCGTGACATCCCTTCGCTCCCCTCGTGACTCAATTACGGCCTTTGCCCCCCGGCTAGTGCTTTGGGCGGAGTGTACCCGTCGTGCTTTTCGGCACGCTCCCCCGGGGAGGCGTTTTCAACTCGACCGGCAGGACCATCCAGACCCATACTCGGTCATCACACCTCTTAAATAGCAGGTTGCGTGCCAATCTTTTCATATCGACTCATGTATTCATAAGTCATTTAATTACAGTATCTTGCAAATTGAAAGCCCCTCAATACAGCGAAGTGTGTTGTCCTAGCTCATGTCCACCTGGACATGTATGCTCAGGACATAAGTGTCTCTCTTCGAGTCGACACTACCCTGGCAGGTACATTGGGGCGCGGATCGCGGTGATAGAAGGGCACCGTGGAGTCCACGCAAAGATCAGGGATAAAGCCAGTGCGTGGACCACGTTGACGCGTCTTCCCGGCGATAGACCAGCCGCTGATGCAGACGAAAAGGCATTTCCAACCAGAACTCGATCTCGTGGGGAATGACGCGATAGCCGGACCAGAACTCTGGCCGGGGCACTGTCCCAAAACCAAACTTGATGGCGTACTCGGCGGCGCGCCGCTCCAGCTCGAAGTAGCCGGTAAGGGGTTGAGACTGTTTCGACGCGTAGGCTCCGATCCTGCTTTGGCGGTCGCGGGATGCGAAGTAGGCGTCAGCCTCTTCTGGGGTAACGGGCTCGACTCGGCCCGAAACGCGGATCTGCTTGCCGATGGGTGTCCAGTAGAAGCACAAGGCAGCCTGCGGATTCTCCGCAAGTTCGCGGCCCTTCTGGCTGCCGAGATTCGTATAGAAGACGAAGCCGCGTTCGTCGAACGCCTTCAGCAACACCATGCGGGCGGACGGTTCTCCGGCGGCCGTCGCAGTAGCGAGACAAACGGCGGTTGGCTCGCGGAGGCCGCTGGCCTTGCCCTCTTCAAACCATTTGCCAAAAAGCTCGATGGGATTCTCCAGGACTTGTATCGACATCAGCACTTCTCCAACGCCTCCCCCACGGACGGCGAATAACTCACTTAGGAAGCCGAGCCCGGAGTGTCTCCATCGGTGAACCCGGACAGGGCGCATATCATAACAGCCTATCCGCAGCGTGGCATAGTCCGCTTCAAACAAAAGAACTCGACTACCGCTTGAGAATGAGAGACTATCAAGAAACGTACCAGTAACTGAACTGCCTCGGAGAAGCCAATTCTCGTCTTGCAGCAGGTCGGCAGCAGGCAAGAACCGTGCGGGCTGCTATATCACTGACTACAATGAGAATCGCCCTGCCCGGATTCGCCCCGAAGGGCGGCCCCGGACAGGGCGTAAATCATTCGGCCCCTCTTCGGAGGGACTGGACTGCTAACCCGCGATGGCCGCAGCTTCTTGTGGTTGCTCGGAAAGCTTCTTGACCACCCACGCGGTATCGCGCGCGATCACCAGTTCTTCGTTCGTGGGAATAACGAAGACCTTGGTCGGCGAATCGTCGGTGGTGATCGTCTTCTCGTTCTTGGCGTTGCGTTCGGGATCGATCTTCACCCCGAGATGGGTGGCGTTGGCCAGCATGCGTGCGCGCATCTCCGAATCGTGCTCGCCGATACCGCCGGTAAAGACAATCGCATCGACGCCGTTCAAGGCCATGGTCGAACCGCCGATGAATCTGGATGCGCGATACGCGAACATTTCCAGGGCCAAGGTGCAGTTCTTGTCGCCTTCTTTGCTGAGGGCTTCGATTTCGCGGACATCGTGATGGTGGCAGATCCCTTCGAAGCCACTGTGCTTATTGAGGATCTTGTCCACTTCGGGAGCGGACATACCGAGTTCCTTGATCATAAAAATGGGGATATACGGATCGAGGTCGCCGGGGCGCGTGCCCATCATCACGCCCGCCAGCGGCGTCAAGCCCATCGTGGTATCGATGGATTTTCCGCCGGCAACGGCCGTGATGCTGCTTCCGTTGCCGAGGTGGCACGTGACAATCTTCGTTTCTTCGATGGGCTTCCCCAGGAGCTTGGCGGCCTCGCGAGAGACGTATCGGTGCGACGTGCCGTGGAATCCGTACTTGCGAATCCCGTGCTTCAGGTAGAAGTCTTCGGGAATCGCATACCGAAATGCCTTCTCGGGAATCGACCTGTGAAACGCCGTGTCGAACACGGCCACCTGGGGTGTGTCTTTAAAGGCCTCGGTGCACGCGCGAATGCCGAGCAGAGCCGGGGGGTTGTGCAAGGGCGCGAGCTTGGCGCACCGCTCGATGCCCGCAATTACAGCATCGTCAATAAGGGCGGAGTTCGAGAACTCTTCGCCGCCGTGGACGACGCGATGGCCGATGCCCGCGATTTCGGAGATGTCTTTGATGACGCCGCAACGGTCGCTTCGAAGCAGATCGCAAATCATGTTGATGGCAACGTTGTGGTCGGGAATGCTCAAGTCACCGGGCTCGCCGAAGTACTTCGCGGCGCAACGTGGGTCGTGCACGAGACAGCAGCCGCACTTGACGTCGGCGTGCTGCAGGCCGATTCGCTCGACCATACCGTGGGCCAGTTCGCGGTCGGATCCGTTCACCTCATAGATCTTAAACTTCACCGAGGACGAACCGCTATTCAACACCAAGATCTTCATTGACTAAACTACCTTTATCCTTTAAGGACGGGTACGGCCTAGGAGGCCGACGCCCCCATTTTCGCCTGAATTGCCGTCACAGCGGCAACGCCGACGATGTCTTCTGCGCTACACCCCCTGGACAGATCATTCGCTGGAAGCCGCAGGCCTTGGACGATCGGGCCATACGCGCTTGCCCCACCCAAACGCTCGACAAGCTTGTATGCGATATTGCCCGAATTCAGATCCGGGAAAATCAGCACTTTCGCTTTGCCTGCCACTTCACTTGTGGGCGCCTTGCGTTTGCCGACCGCTTCCACCAGCGCCGAGTCGCCTTGGAGTTCACCGTCAATCCGAACCGGCGAGTCCGCTCCAAACCGCTCTTTGGCCAAAGCCTGGGCCAACTGAGTCGCTGCGACCACCTTCTCCGTCAGGTGACTCTTGGCCGATCCTTTCGTGGAATAGGATAGCATGGCCACTGTGGGTTCGATTCCGAAACTTATGGCCGACTGAGCCGTGCACACGGCAATTTCAGCGAGCTGCTCCACATTGGGATCTTCAACCAACCCGCAGTCGGCGAAAAGATACGTGTTCTCTCCCAGCGTCATGAAAAAGAAACTAGACACCGTTTTGATGCCCGGAGCCGTGCGCAAAATCTGCAAAGCAGGGCGCAACGTATCCCCAGTCGAGTGGATCGCACCAGCGACCAGTCCGTCCCCTTTCTTCTTGTGAACCATCATGATTCCGTGAGGAATCGGCTTGAGCATAGCCGTGCGGGCTTCCTCAAGGGTCAGCCCCTTGGACTTTCGCATCTCGAAGTAATCTTGAACGAACTCGTCCAGATTTGGCGCAACTGATGGGTCGACGATCTCAAATTCGCCGTTAGAACCCATGCGTTTCAGATCTGTTTCAATCTGCTCCCTGTTGCCCACTAACACGATTTCTGCCACGCGAAGCTTGCGAATCAGAACAGCCGCTTGGAGCGTTCGCTCATCCTCTGCCTCGGGAAGAATTATGGTCGCTGGGTGTTGACGGGCGCGCTCATATAAGCTCTCTATAAACGACATACGTAAATCTTACCTTACCTAATTCTTTGCTCAGTACTTTCCCCCACACAAATGCAGCGGAAATGGACGCACAAACCGTGCCAGCCAAGAAATGCGAAGCTAATCACGTTAAGATATTATACCAAAATGAGTTATAAAATGGAAGCGAAGTGGATGTACGGTCATCGATGACCACTAGTACACAAGTGCGCATTACACTTATGTATTAAGAAACATCAATCACTCGGACGCGATATTTGGTAGGACTTCAGTTTCTGATACAACGTATTGCGGGCAATTCCAAGATGGCGCGCCGTCTTTGCCATGTTCCAGTCAGTTTGCTTCAAGAGCGCAATTATCTGTTCCCGTTCCGACAAACCTCCGGCCTCGGTTCTCCAAGCCGTGTCGCCGCTTCCCGACGGCTGAACGACATGCCTGTGCAGTTCGGGCGGGAGGTGCTTGGGCAAAATATGCGAATCATGGCATACGATGAAGGCGCGCTCCAGGCAGTTCTCCAGCTCACGAACATTACCGGGCCATGGATAGGTCATAAGGATTTCCATGGTCTCGGGTGCTGCCCCCGCCACTTCCCTCTTGAAGACCTTGTTGTGCCTGCGCAGGAAATGTTCGACGAGAAGCGGGATATCCTGACGCCGCTCACGCAGCGGAGGGAGATGGATGCGGACCACGTTCAGCCGGTAGTACAAGTCTTGGCGGAATTCACCCTTCTTAATCTTGTCTTCCAGGTCTTGATTAGTAGACGCGATAACGCGCACGTTGGTGCGCACGGGAGTAGACGAGCCGACTCGTTCAAATTCTCGCTCTTGCAAAACGCGCAAGAGGCGTAACTGAAGGCGGGGCGAAATATCGCCTATTTCATCCAAGAGGATGGTGCCGCCGTCGGCGGCTTCGAAGCGGCCGATTCGGTCCTTTATGGCGCCTGTGAATGCCCCACGCACATGGCCAAAAAGCTCGCTCTCCAGAATATCTTCGGACAGCGCAGCGCAGTTGACCTTCAGAAACGGGCCGTTGGCGCGCGGACTTGCATGGTGGAGCGCGGCGGCAACCAGCTCCTTCCCCGTTCCGCTCTCTCCGCAGATGAGCACCGTGCTGTCGGTCTCGGCGAGTTCACGAATGAGGCTGAAAATTTCCTGAATGCGTTGGCTCTTGCCAATCATGTCACGATACTGTTGGCTGTCTTCAACTTGCTGC
>JBAZRU010000542.1:0-5192 GCA_041662805.1 Candidatus Hydrogenedentales bacterium
ACCCGCATCCGGCGACAGGCCAACACCTGCAGACCGTGCGGCACGCCCGCATTTCTCACGCGCCTCGAATCCCTGCTCGGCCGCGTCCTTGGCCCAAACCAACGTGGCCGTAAAAGGAAGACGGCAGGAGTGGAAGAGGGCTAAATAGCAGTCTGTTTCTTAATTGCCTTTAATTGCTCGGAAAAGGGAATTGTCCATGGGTCGAAGGAACGTGAGAGTGGTTTTTAAGAGTCGCCCATGTCTATTGCTATGTCTTTTGTGCTTCATACTCTGTACAGTGGCTTGTGCACCGCAAATGCACGCAGCGCGTGTGCAGGACGTTCTGCGCCCCAATGAACCGGCAGGGCAATTATCTTCCATAGGGAAAGTGGTTGAAACGCCTGCGGATCTCGTCAGTAGCCCGCTGGGTAGCGACCAACGCCCGATTGTTGCAGTATGGAAAGGTCCGACCTCATACAATACTCTTCAGGCTTCGTATCTACGTGTCGCGATCTGGGAGGATGGACGCGTAGTTTTCGCCAAGGATCCGGGCGGTTGGAGTCATGACCTGCTTCTGGGTCAGATTTCGACCGACGATGTTGTGAGAGTCAAACGGTCGTTGAAGGAATCAGGTGTGTTTGAACTGGAAGACACCTCGTTTGGCCTAAGTGGTTTCCCTTCGCTATGTATTCTTGTGGCTATCGATGAAGACGAACGACTGTTACAAATAGCTGAGAGCGAGACCTATTGCTACTTGGGTATTAGCGATTTCATGCGTGTTCAACCCAAGGTGCTTCGGATTGTGGCTTCTTGTGTTCCGCAGAAGTCCAAGGAATTAGGTCAGCAGCAGTTTGCGCCTCAGCGATCCTGGTATTTGCTCGAAGGGGAAAGAAAGGGGGGATAGAGCGACTTCCATGATAGGTAGAAGTCAAAGGGCAGAGCAGGTTGAATAGTAGTCCCTTAATTGCCCGGATTTCTCACTTTGCTTGACCCTGCTCGGTCGCGTCCTAGGCCCAAACCAACGTGGCCGTAAAAGGAAGACGGCAGAAGTGGAAGGGGTTAAATCGTAGTCGGTCCCTTTATTTAATCCTTAATTAACCATTCTCACGCGCCTTGAATGCCTGTTCGGCCGCGTCCTTGGCAAAAACCAACGTGGCCGCAAAAGGAAGACGGCAGGAGTGGAAGAGGTTTAAATCGTAGTCTGTCCCTTAATTCCTTAATTCAGAAGTGGAAGGGGTTAAATCGTAGTCTGTCCCTTAATTAATTTGCCTTAATTCTTAAGCCGTACTCATCGATGCGATGCTCGGCACGGGAGCATTCGTAGTCCGTACCTGAATTGCCCTAATAGAACTCAATCCCAAACAACTTCGCCTGACGCAATTGAAACCGCAGAATGACCGCCGTACCCTCGTGCTTAAGCGTGTCTTCACCTTTCCACGTAACAGGAATCGCTAGTCTATCGCCGGCGATGCGGTCCGCATCGGCAAAAGTTCTCCCTTCCACGTCGTCCCCGGTACCGAAGCGGCGCACGGCCATCTTGATATAGCCAGAGGGCTTGACGGATGCGTTTAGGCGGATCCGCTCCCCACGCGGGAGTATGGCCACTGTCGCAAATTCGCCTTCCTCATCGCACTGCAGCGCGACCAGCCGCCCCTTGGGCCAAGCGGCAATACCGCCCTCCCCCGCTACCCCTGGAAACAACCCCTTCCGCTTTTCAAAACTCCTTCCCGGATACTTGTGCGGAATCGGCTGAGCGCCGTACGAAATACCCCAGCGGTCGCCGGGGTATTCGAGGAGATTGCCGCTGCACACGATATACCCGCCAGTGGGCGACCCGGGCACACCGACATCCACAATCGGCTCACCCGGCACGCCCGACCACACCGCCCCATCCGCGCTCGAATACAGCCACGACGCCCCGCCATCGCTTTCGAGTTCCCAAATCCAGGGAAACATGACATGGTTATCCGGGGCGCCGGGCAGCGTGGTCTTGCAGTTCGTGTAGAACAGGTGGCTTGGGGCCATATCTGCGCCGGTTCCCAGCACAATTTCCGGATGGTTGAAATGCCGGTAGTCCTTGCTTACCGAGCGGCCGACCGACCGCCGCCCAACCTCGATCCATCCGTCGCGATTGACCTCCGCCATGTCGCGCGCCTTCTCGTTGACCTGCCACGCGCGGACGTACGCTACGTACTCCTTCCGCTCGGCGTCGTAATAACAGGTGTTCATCGTGTCGGCGTGTTGAATCATCAACGGTTCGGGCAGCGAGGTCCAATGCAGCCCATCCGGCGACACGGCCCCAAATACGGCGACCACATTGCGGAACCCGCCAACGTCCTGCCTGCGCGCCATGGTGTCGACTTCGCCGGGATACTTCGCGGCATAGGCATTCCATTCGTCGTCGGTGATCATGCCGAGGTAGATCATCTTGTAATGTTCGTCCGCCGACGACGGATCGACAAACACACTGCCGCCGTGGAAGCCCCGCGTCGAGCCATCGAGGTCACCGCGAAAAACGACGTTGTTGTCCTTGTTCCCGGCGTAGTCGACGAGCCCAAGCTTCGGATACTCCCACGTCACACCGTCGGCCGATTCCGCGTACGCGATGATGCCGTTGTATCCGGGAAGGATCTTGCCGCCGCTGCTATACGGTTCGGGATCCGGCGGGGTCCCCATCGTGTACCACGATTTGTATTTCCCCTCGTCAAACACCTGTGCGGCAATTTGCCCCGGTTGAAACGGCGTTTTCGTCGCGGGCTGCGTCACAAGCCGGATGCCGCGCGGCATATCCTTCGTCACAAACCGGGCAGGCCGCGTGCCGTCTCCCTCGAGCCATGCGCCAACGTTCTTCTCCTCCTCCGTGGCACTCGGCGCATGCTCAATCTGCCATCCAAAACTCCCCTGCCGCACATACTTCCAACTCGTGAAATACACGAAATTACTCTTCAGCTCGACCGGCTCCCCATAGAACCTGTCGACCTGCGCGACCGCCGAAAAGCTCAGGCTCAACTGAATGGTCACGCCCAGTAGAAAGACTCGGAGCATCGTCATACGTCCCATGATGTAGCCTCCCCAACCAATAAGCCATAATGGATCGCCGCAGCAGACTGTACTAGGCCGCGTCAGATCTTGCGCGGCTCGGCTCCTGGCTTTTCTTCGCTACTGATGCGCGTCACAATAGGATTACCAACCAGAAGAATTCAAGTTAATTCGTAGTATGTTAGTATGTGAGTATGCATAGGTATCGAGTATTGGGCTCGGAAAACAAAAAAAGGAAGTCTGCCATATCATTCGTGTTCTCGGCGTATGCAGCGCCGACCACATAAAATTAAGTAGAATTAAGAAAATTAAAGGACAGACTGCGAATTGTTTAAGTAGTATTGCGTGACTATTCCGCAAGCCTCTCGTCTTGCGCGTCGACCCTAAGCGCGTTCCATCCTGCCTCATCTTGTGAATCCTGTCAATGAGTGCTCTCCCCCGGCTTGCCACTGCCGACGGTCTTTTGCCATCGCCGAACGGCTCGGCACCCCCTGCAGATAATCGGACACGTGCCGCTATATTCAGATCAAGGACGCATGCTGCCTTGGTCCTCACCAATTGGATACAATCGTCGCATGCTAAACGTGGTTGACCTTATCGAGCCTGCCCTGAGTTTGGCGCGAGAACTCTTGTCGTCCCTTGGTGGAAATGACGATTCCGGCCAGAGGGAGGCACTTGCCGTCATGAGGGCTGTCCGGGATTGCGTCGAATTGCATCGACCGCCTGCCTACACCGAGTATTCGCTTGACCGCGTGGTGGAGAGTATTGCGCGTACCTCGGGCCGCGAGAAGGCGGCATCCGCGCAGCTCGACGGTCGAATGTGTATTGGTGACCCCGTGCAGATCCAAGTCCTGGTCCGGGCGCTTCTGGCCAGCGCTGTCCTGGAGCACGATGGCGAGCTCGAGTGGGATGTAGACCTTGATGGCGACGTGCCTTGCTTCGCTCTCTCCATCGATGGTCCAGGCCGTTTCCCCGAGTCGGTGGATTTTGGTTTCGGCGTGACGCTTCCGTTTTCGACCGCGGAGGAACAGTGGACGATTGGCACGCGGGGCGGAAGAATCGACCGGGCGCTTTCCAGACTTTCTCTAAGGCTGAAGGGCATTCGCGTAATTCCAAGAGAGCGCCTCGACCTGGAGCGGGTGTGTGTGCCGGTGTATGCGGCGGAAGAGAAGCTGCGTATGCTGGCTGGAGGCGAGAGCGGCTTGCTTCGCGAGCAGGTCATTCGAGACGTGCTTGATGCTTTGGGGTCCGCGCTCTCTTACATAGACGAAAGCAGAAAAGCAAAGGAGCCAAGCGACCTTCGAGCGCTGATTGCGGACGCCATGGATGAAGTCAAAGAGGACTTTGGCGAGCGAAGAATCGGGTCGGACGTGACTGTCGCGGACGATATTCCACCCATCGTGCTGCGGCGCAGCCATGTCGCCTCTTCGGTTGCGAATGCAGGCCGCCTCGCCGTCGCCTCGTTGCCGCAGGGGGGGGCTTTCACCCTCATTGCGGACTACCACCCCGCAAAGCGGTGTGTGGAAATCATGTGCGCGATTTCCGGAAAGCCCTTTCTTGAAACGAGATCGCCGTATCCTGCCTCTATACGAAGAGCAATAGAAGAAATACACGGAGGCCGATTCGAAGTCCTAGAGGATCCCGATGGGGTAACCATCCAACTTGAGTTGTCCGATCCCGTGGGCAAGACGTTGGATGCATGGATTCCTGGATTTGACAGCTTTTCCGCGCGCTCGAAACAGATGCTGCGACTCCTCAAGAGCGGGGGGCCTGCACCTCCCGAGGACTTCATCCTAGCTGGAGTGCTTGAGGAGGAGCTTGAGCGGTGGCTGCTCCCGAGGCTGTCGGTAGCCCCGGCAACGACGCTGGCCCACGAACTCACCGGAGAGAAGTCTCCGCTTGCAGGGTCCGTGGCGGATAGGAGGTCAAAGGCACTGAGCCAGATTGCGCGAGGCCGCCCCAAGAAGGAAGTCTGCCAGCCGGCCTATGCCGCAGAAGTGCTCTGGGCATTCAGGCACGACGAGCGCCATAGGAAGGCCGTGGCTTCTCACCGGCTGAGCGAAAGTGTCCTGAAATCGTTGTGCGAAGAGCTTCTCAAGACTGCGATTGACTACACATTTGCCCTCCGAATCGTGGCCTCGGCCATTGCCTGAGCCGCCGCCGTCGGCATTCTA
>JBAZRU010000543.1:0-5179 GCA_041662805.1 Candidatus Hydrogenedentales bacterium
ATGCGTAGGAGAACTTCCTCTGTCACCACCTGTATCGACCGCGCCAGATCCATTTCGCGTTGCGTGATCTTGGTCTCGGGTTCCCTGCGCGGTCCTCCGAACAATTGCGCGAACCGGGCATTGGTCATGCGGAGTCCGGCGCAATAATCGAAGTAGTCCATGTTGAGGCGATACGAACCGTCTTCTTTGATGTCGATCAGCTTATCCCGGATAAGTTCCACGAATCGCGGTTCGCCATAGGGGGCCAGCCCCATCAACTTGTACTCGCCGCTGTTGACCTTGAATCCCGTAAAATAGGTGAACGCGGAGTACAGCAGTCCCAGGGAGTGCGGAAAATTGATCTGCTTCAGGATCTCGACGCGATTTCCACGGCCCACGCCGTAGGTCGTCGTCGCCCACTCCCCCACTCCGTCCACGGTAATGATCGCCGCTTCTTCATAGGGGCTTGGATAGAACGCCGCGGCGGCGTGCGCCTGGTGGTGTGTCGTAAAGAGGATGCTGCCTTTGAAGTTCAATTCGCGCCGGATTACGTCGCGCGTGAAGATCTTCTCTTTCAACCATTCCGGCATCTTCGAGATGAAAGAACGCAGCCCGTAGGGTGCCGTGGCGATATACGTCATCAACAGGCGCTCGAACTTCACAAAGGGCTTGTCGTAGAAGACGATGTGGTCTACGCCTTCCGCGCCTATCCCACCTTCTTCGAGGCAATACGCGACTGCATGCACGGGGAAAGACGGATCGTGCTTTTTGCGCGTGAAGCGTTCTTCTTGTGCGGCAGCGATGATTTCGCCGTCGCGCACGAGGCACGCCGCGCTATCGTGATAAAAGCCCGAAATTCCGAGGATATTCATAACTGCTATCCAGGTGACAAGTCGCGGCGCATTCTAGTGGCTAGCGGACGCCGCCGCAAGCCGAACGCGGGATAGGCATCTCTACTTGTCGACGTGCGTCATGCCGCGCCCTCGCCAATCCATGGGCGCTCGCGTGAGGATTTGGAACAGGGTCGTGGCGCTAATCCAGGCAAGAACCAGCCCCGTCAACGGAGCAAGCCAGGGCGCGCCGCGGCGGATGCGGCTGATGATGCGTGCGCGCGCTTGAGACCGCACAACGGAAACGTAGAAGGCCGCGGCAACAACTGCGTACAGCGTTGCCCCCATGAGGAAGTCGCCCGCGGCATATTGCGTCAGAATCGCCGCCGCCGCGCAGGGCAGCGGGAGCACGAGGCAAAGCAGATTCAGCGCCAACTCGCTGAGACTGTGGAGCGCACTGTTGTTGAAGCACGTGCGCGTCTTGCGTATCCAGTGCTTCCGCATTTGCGCGAAGCCGTCGTACTGACGCCAGCGCAACATACCGCGCGTCCAGCCCACCGCGAGCGTTCCGCCCCACTGCTTGACGACGGCCGCGAGATAGGTGTCTTCCGGTTCGCGGCCCAGCAAGATGCTGTGCCCGCCGCTCTCGAAATATGCGGCCTTGCGCACGAGCATGAAGGGGCCAACGCCCACGGGCCGCGCCCTGGGCTTCGACATGTCTTTCGGCGCGAGCATCAAGAACATGCTCCACTTGAGCGTCAGCAGAAGTTCTTCCATCAACGAGCCATTGTCGATGTAGGGAACGATGGTCAGGAAATCGATTTCATTGTCCGCGGCGTGCCGGACGGCAGACGTCAGGGCCTTTGGGTGATACACGACATCCGCGTCGGTCAACAACAGCCATTCCGACTTGGGGTTGGCCATGCAGGCCGCCTGCCACACGGCGTTGGCCTTGCCTTGCCACCCCTCCGGCAACTCGGGGTCGTTCAGCACGCGAACGACGGGAAGTTCCGCGGCAAGGCGCTTGAGAATCGCCCCCGTGGAATCGGTGGAATGATCGTTGATGGCAATTGCCTCGAACGCGGGATAGTCCTGCGCGGCCACGGATCGCAGGGCCGTCTCAATCTTGTTCTCTTCGTTTCGCGCGGGGACAATCACAGTGACAAACGGCAGCCCGGACTCGGATTCGTCCGGCGTGTCCTCTTCGCGCAACTCGAAGAGATCGGTGAGGCGCTTATCGAACAAAGACCTCCAGAACCAATACGTCAAGTACATGTTCAGCCAAACGAGTAGGCCTACCCAATAGAGCCATGCCCATTGGAGGATTGCGGCAGCCGTCACGGCGAACACGCCGATGAGACGCAAGCTCACGACGTAAAGGCGCGCCTTCGGCGGGACGTGCAGGGGGTCGGCTATCGCCACTCGTTCGCGCGCGTGATTCTCCATGGTTTCAGTCACGCCGCGGCCGGCGTTGCTTTCATGGGCGGAGCGGGCAACGTGAATGCAATGCCCAGCGGCACGGCGATCACGAGTGCGGCGATGCCATAGGCGATGGACGCCCCGAGCCGCCAATACATCAGGCAGGCAATCAACGGCCCTAAGGCGCGCGCCAAAGACTCCATCGACCGAAATACGCCCAAGACTCGCCCCTGCTCGTGGTCGGCGGCATACAGCGATGCCAGCGCCGACATGCACGGGCGCACCTGGGCGGACCCCACGGACATGATGGTCAGTCCCGCGAACAGCATCCACGACGAATAGGCGCATCCGACCAAGACAAGACCGGGAATGCACAAGGCCAAGCCCTGCATCCCCATGCGCCTTGGCCCAATCGCATCGCTCTTCCGGCGCACATACCCTCCCTGCGGGATGACAAGCACGATCCCGATGTACAGCATCACCAAGGTTAAGCGCTTTGGCCCGTAGTCCAAGCGGTCGAAGGCCAGGAAGGTTAGCGAAAACTCCATTCCGGAGAACGCCAGGATGTAGATGAAGTAAATGAGATTCGTCTTCGAAACGCCGGGGGCCGAGTGCACCGCGAACAGCGCAAGCGGATTGATGCGCCGCTGGGATGCCGGGGCGGCCTCTCCCGAGAGGGGACGCGTCTCGCGCAGAAACGCGGCAACGGCAAAGAAGTTGGCCGAGGCAAGAAGCAACGCCCCGAATGCGCCGGACGAATACGGGTTGATGCCATAGGGGACTAACGAGGGAAACATCTCCGCGAGGTTGATCGCGGATGCAAATCCGCCCACGGTGGGTCCCAGCATGAACCCCATCCCCACGGAAAAGCCCAGCATGGCCATACCGCGCGAGCGCCGCGAATCGGGCGTCACGTCTGCGATGACGGCGCTGGCTGCCGCGATGTTCCCGCTCATCAAACCGCCCACGATGCGCGAGACGATGAGCATCGAAAAGCTGCCCGCGAAAAACCACAGCAAATAGGAAAGGGCCATCCCGGCGGTCGACACCAGCAGGACGGGCCGCCTTCCGTAGCGGTCCGAAAGGCTTCCGAAGTACGGCGCACATATAAACTGGAGGATCGCGTAGAGAGAGCCAAGCAGGCCGCCGAACAGGACAATGTGCCCACGGCCTCCCACTCCGCCCATGGCGTCGCTCAATTGGTTCAACACACCCACCACGGACCCCAGTATCCCCGACGTGCCTTCGAGGTCGAGGTAGTACGTGAGCATGCTTGGATAGAGCGGAAAGATCAGCGACAAGCCGGCCATATCGAGCAACACGACAAGGTATGCGGTACGCGATGCGGCGCGTATCCCGCGTTCGTCAAGGGGGATGGGTGGGGAGGACATGGTACTCACTTCTTGTAGAACTCAGCCTGCATTTCAAGAGACAAGACGCTACAGCAACCGCGTCCGTCTTTCAACTTACGGCTTGCGGACACGTATAGTCTTCACGCAGGCGAAGGGACCTATAGGGCCTGGGGAGTCACATGCCCCATCACCCACCGGACCGGCGAAACTTCGTCACATCGGCAGAATCTCGCCAAGAGTGTTGTTCCACGAGGTAAGGCATCGGCTCACGCCCGCGAAGCTCCGCGCGCATATCCACGTGACGAAGGCGACCCCCGAATATCGCACAATCGGCTCGCTTCAAATGAGTTACGTCGCTACGCGGCGACCTCCAAAGTTGCCTGCCCGAGCAAGAAGGCATGAGACTTGCTCCCGCTTCTGCCCGCAAGGGAATGGGGCGTCCGGTGATGTGCATCAAAATCAGCGCATGCCGCAGACGTCGTGGGGACAGGTGGTTTCTCGTCGCGAGGGCAACGTTCACGTTGAACCACCTGTGGCAAGTCCGTTCCACACATGCGTCTATGCAAGGCTATTCGCAGGGTCGACCGTACAAGCCGGAGGTAGGAAAGGCTAATGGACGCCAAGGTTGCTGGTGGGGAATCGGTGTCCGCGACGTGCGCGGACATGTCCAATAACGAACTTAAATTCGAGCCCGAGGCGAAGGCCTCGCGCGATCCGGCGCGGTCTCGACGCGATCTATTGTTCAACGGACTTTTTGCCGCTTTTGCCGTTGGCGCGTCGGGATGCCCAACCGGCGGCACCCCGCCTCCACCCGACCCGGACCCCGATCCGGATCCCGATCCGGACCCCGATCCCGTGGATAACGAGCAGGCGTTGCTCAAGCTGGTGGATCGAATCACCTTCGGTCACAACGCGTACGAGCTTCAGTTGGCGCACACCCTCGGCTACGAAGCGTATCTCGAATATCACCTCAACTACACCGCCATCGACGACTCCGCGCTCAATGCCCGGCTGGCGCCGCTCACCACCCTGTCCATGACTGCCGCTGAAATCCTCTACGTGGAGCAACACAAGCACTTTTCGTTGAATGAGCTGGTCGCCGCGACGATTCTTCGGGCAACGTACAGCAAGCGGCAACTCTTCGAGCGCATGGTCGAACTGTGGACGGATCATTTTAATATCTACATCCAAAAGGAAGGGCAGTACTATGTGAAGCCCGTCGACGACCGCGAAGTCGTCCGGCAGTTCGCGATGACAAGCTTTCCGCAACTCGCGTGGGCAAGCGCGCACAGCCCCGCCATGCTCATCTATCTCGACAATGACCCCAGCTCCAAGGAAGCGCCAAACCAGAACTATGCGCGCGAGTTCCTCGAACTGCACACGATGGGCGTCGACAATTACACGCAGCAAGACGTCGAGGAAGTGGCCCGCTGTTTCACGGGGTGGTCCGTGCGCTGGGACTCGACGCGCGACGACTTCGGCACCTTCCGGTTCGGCAGTTGGAATCACGACGACGGCGCGAAGACCGTGCTTGGTCGCGCGATCCCGGAGGGCGGCGGCATCTCCGACGGCGAATTCGTAATCGACCTTGTCACGAAA
>JBAZRU010000544.1:0-5143 GCA_041662805.1 Candidatus Hydrogenedentales bacterium
CATTCTATTCGGGGCCGAGGCGGAATCGCTAAGACCTCTCATCGAGCGGAACCCTACCCTTACGCTCGATAGCGTGTCCCCCGACGTAATCGTATGTTACGGTGGCGACGGCACCCTGTTGAGCGCCGAACTTCAGTGGCCGGGCGTGCCCAAGGTTCCCATCCGCAACAGCCGTCGCGGCAATCGATGCATACCGCATCCGCCCGGGGCGGTAATCGAGCGCATGGCAGCGGGCACGCTCGCACGCACCGAGTTTCTCAAGATCGAATGCCGGGTTCAGTTCAAAGACGGCAGCAGACCGCCGCTCCTCTTGACCTCGATGAATGAATTCAACGTGCACATGGGGCATATCAACGCCGCGGTGCGCTTCAAATTGTGGCTCGACAACGATCCCTATTTAGACGGCCGCGAGATTCTCGGCGACGGTTTGGTTGTCAGCACGCCCTTCGGAAGCACGGCGTACTTCACTCAAATCACGCGCGGCATTTTCCACGCGGGACTGGGTATCGCATTCAAGAACACGACCGAGTTGACGAGCCATCTCGTTTTGCCGGCATCCGTCGTTGTGCGCATTCTCATTACACGAGGACCGGCCGTGCTCGCCTTCGACAACTCGCCGGAGTACATCAATCTCGGCGAGGGCGACGTCCTGGAGGTGCGCAAGCACGAGCACTGCGCTACGATCCTTACGTGGGATTGCGTCGCGCATCCAACCGACGCGTTTTAGTCCATCAAGAAACGCATGAAGGGGAATGCCATGAGTATCTCCAAACGAAGCGGATCAATCTCGCGACGTTCATTTCTAGCCGCTTCCGCGGCGTGCGGCGCTGGAATCACGCTTTCGTCCGGCGCGCACGCACAGAGCGCGGAGCTGCCTGAACCCACGCATGCCAAGTTGCCGCGGTGGCGCGGATTTAACCTTCACTCCAAGTTCGCTGGGCGCAACGACAAGTTCGACGAGCGCGAATTTGCGCTTATCGCCGAAATGGGCTTCAACTTCGTGCGTCTTCCCATGGACTACCGAGGGTGGGTCGAACCCGCCGACTGGACTGCGTTTCGCGAGCCGGTCTTGAAAGAGATTGACGAGGCGGTTGGATTCGGCGAAAAGCACGGCATCCACGTGCAACTCAATTTCCACCGGGCTCCCGGGTATACCGTGGCCCAGCCCGCCGAGGAAAAGGACCTTTGGAAAGACGAGGAGGCCCAGCGCGTGTGCGGGCTGCACTGGGCGACTTTCGCCAAGCGGTATCAAGGCATTCCAAACAAGCGGCTGAGTTTCAATCTGCTCAACGAGCCTGCCATCGTGACCGGCGAGGTTCACCGCAAAGTCGTCGAGCGGCTCGTGACGGAGATTCGCGCAGCGGACGCGTCACGCCTCATTGTGTGTGATGGGCGCTATTGGGCTCGCACCGCGCCCACGGAATTGATAGGGCTGGAGGTGGCCGCCGCCACGCGCGGCTATGAGCCTATGCCCATCTCGCACTACAAAGCCTCTTGGATTAACGGCGCCGACAAATGGGACGCGCCCACCTACCCCTTACAGACGGGCACTGGCCTCATCGATAAGAAGGCCCTCTACGAGAAGAACATCGTCCCCTGGAAGGAGCTTGAGTCCAAAGGCGTCGGCGTAATGGTCGGCGAATTCGGGGCCCACAACCAAACGCCGCACCCCGTCGTCCTCGCGTGGTTGAAGGACAACCTGGACCTTTGGCGAGAAGCGGGCTGGGGATGGGCCCAGTGGTGCTTCACCGGTTCGTTCGGCATTCTCGACAGCGACCGCGCCGATGTCACCTACGAAGACTGGAACGGACATAAGCTGGACCGCGGCATGTTCGATCTCCTGAAGTCCGCCTAGCAGCGGATGTACCGCCGGCTTCCAGCCGGCTCCTCTGCAAACTGGATACCCCTGTGGTTCGGCTAAGAGCCGGCAGGAAGCCAGCGTTACAACTTGCAGGATCAACAGATGCAACGCATGGGAAGTTCATTTCAGTCGAACTTGGGATTTATGAAGTTGTGTGGTTCGGCTAAGAGCCGGCTGGAAGCCAGCGTAACCACTCACAAGATTAGCTTATACAAGCAACTAGTGTAGCGGTTTACGTTAAGGGGTGTTTGCGGAGCGATGTTGCACGGCGACCGCGCATTCTATACCTTCTTGTCGTGAACGACGGGGATGGGCTTCGCGCCGTGGGGGCGGTCGCGGAGAGCGCGTCTGACGACGCATCCTCGCGAGGAAGCACAGACAATCGAATGACGAAGTGGTTTCAACCCAGAGAGACGCTCGCCCCTGCCGACGTATCCCGCGGCCTGCGCATGCTCTTGTTCGACGGCGCATTTGCCCAAATCATGGCCGTGTTCACGACAGGCGCGTTTCTCATTGGCTTCGCGCTCGAACTCGGCGCATCCAACACCGTTGTAGGCGTCATTGCCGCGGTGGGGCCGCTGTCCCAAATTCTTCAAATCCCCGCCATGTTTCTTGTCGAGAAGCTCCGCAACCGCAAGACTCTCATTATTTTGACGGCGGGGGTTAGCAGAACCTTCTGGATCGCCATCGCCGGCATCCCTTGGTTTGTCCCTGCCCCCTATCGACTATGGGCTTTGGTCGGGCTACTCATTTTGTATTTTGCGCTTGCCAATGTCGCCGGATGCGCTTGGAATTCGTGGATGCGCGACTTCGTGCCCATCTCCGCGTTTGGCACCTTCTTTGGGCGCCGTCTCGCGCTTGCCACATTCGTTGGAGCGGTCATCAGCGTCGCGGCGGGGTTCGGCGTGGACTACTACCGCCACCAATTCGGCGACGCATTTGGGGCCTATGCCACCCTATACCTCATTGCGGCAGCCTCCGGGCTCTTCAGCCTATCCTTTGTCGGGCGGGTGCCGGAACCCACTATGCAGCCGAACCCCGAGATCAGCATGTGGTCCATCCTCGGTCAGCCCTTCCGCGATCTGAATTTTCGAAAGGTTCTCATCTTCCTTGGGGCGTGGAACTTTGCCGTCAACTTCGCTGCCCCGTTCTTCGCGGTCTACCTTCTCAAAGAACTGCACATGTCCATGGCGTGGGTTATCGGACTCACCGTCTTGAGCCAGCTCTGCAACGTTCTGTTCTATCGCATCTGGGGCAGGCTTGCGGACCGATTCAGCAACAAATCCGTTCTGTCCATCTCCGGACCGCTCTTTATCGTCAGCTTCATCCTGTGGCCCTTCACCACCATGCCCGAAACCACGGTGCTCACGATCCCCCTTTTGATCCTCATTCATATCTTGGCGGGCATTTCCACGGCAGGGGTCACACTGTGTACAGGCAGCCTTGCCCTCAAGCTCGCCCCCTACGGCAAGGCAACGGCGTACGTCGCGGTTAACGCGCTTGTTTCAGGCATTGCCGCCACGCTTGCGCCCATTTGCGCAGGGTTCGCCGCCGATTACTTCACTCCCTATGAACTCATGGTGTCTCTCACCTGGCTGTACTGGGAGGAAGGCCGTGTCGCTTTCGAACTTCCAACCGTCGACTTGCGCGGACTCGACTTTGTGTTCCTGATCGCATTCGTCTTGGGCGTTCTGGCGATGCAGCGCCTCTATCACGTGAAGGAAGAGGGGGAAGTGGAAGAGGAGGTCATCCGGCAGGCGCTGTTCACGGAGATGCGCAAGATGGTCCAGCAAGTTTCCACCGTGGCCGGAGTTCGTCACATAACCAACTTTCCCTATGGCAGCCTTAAGCAATGGCGGAAGCGCCCTCGCGACGAGGACCGCTGGCTGCCCTGAGTAGTGGGGAGCTTGCAGGGCGAAGGGCTTGGGTTTCGCTTGCAGCTTCGACGGGCTCGCCGCGTTCTTGGTTGCATCAAATAGAACTAATCTGCCGGATGCGGCCGATCCAGTCTGTCGGGCTTTGCTTGACCGACATGTGTAACTCCTTATGTGTCGATGGTGCTCGTCTCGCGATCCGAAATGCAACACCGTTGATAAAAAAGGACTTACAACGAAAGTCCGACAGACTGGATCGGTCCTATTTCCTCTCCTGTCTTGAAAACAGAACCGCCCGCCGGTGAGGGCGGGCGGTTCTCGATAGAATGCTTCGGAGAATTAGGGCTATGCGCCGGCTGAGCTTCCCGCGCCGGCTGCCATCAATCCGTCCAGCATGGAGATCATAGGCACAAACAAGGCCGCAAACAGAATCATTACCATGACGCCGATGACAATCGTCAGAATCGGCTGGAGCAATTCGCCAAGCGTTCCGATGGCGATGTTGACCTCTTCCTCGTAGGTGTCGGCGACATGTTCGGCAATTTGCTCAAGCTGACCGGATTCCTCGCCCGTGACGAGCATGTCCGTCAGGACCGCAGGAACACTAGACTTGGCGTCGCGTAACGGCTGCTCGATACCTTCGCCGCGTTCCACGCTGTCTCGAATGCGCTGCATGACTTGGGCCATAGCCTGGTTTTGAATGGCCCCTCGCACCAAGTCGAGCGTTACCATCATGGAAATGCCGCTTCGCAGGAGCAGCGACAACGAGCGGGTGAACTGGACGACGGCCGACTTGCGGAGGATGCTCTTGCCTACAACCGGAATCATGAGTTTGCACCGGTCGGCGCGCAGGCGGTTCAAGGGGCTCCTCACCCAAATGCGATAGAGGGCGTACAGTACGACCAAGGCGACGATCACGGGAACCACGAAGTACGCCGAACTGATGAAAGTTACGAAATCGATGAACGCAGTCGTGTACCACGGCAGCGGTTGACCGAGGCGGGTGAAGAGTTCTTGAAACTCGGGGATCACGACTTTTGCGATCAGCAGGAGCACCAGCCCGCAGACCAGGACGAGGATGGCGGGATACCACATGGCTCCCGCCAGGCGGCGGCGCATCATCTCGCGGTTTTCACGGTATTTTACTAGACGCCGCAGAACGGTGGTCACCGTGCCGCTCGCTTCACCGGCCCGAATCAGATTCACAAATACCGGGTCGAACTCGTGAGGATGACGCTCGAATGCCTGCCAAAGAGCATTTCCACTCTCGACATACCGCGTAATGTCGACCACCAGCTCGCGCAGCGCGCGCTGCTCGCTGCGTTCGGAGAGAATGGTGAGCGACTTCAGCAGCGACGTTCCCGCGTCGAGCAACATGATAAGCTGGCGCAGGAAATCGTGATATACT
>JBAZRU010000545.1:0-5139 GCA_041662805.1 Candidatus Hydrogenedentales bacterium
GATGGGGGCCTTTATGGCGTTGCATTCCGGCGCGCATATTCGAATGTTCATCATCAATACCATCGTGCCCATTCCCGCGCTCGTGTATCTCGGCCTGTGGTTCGGGATGCAGCTCCTGTTCACGGTGCTGACGAGCTCAGGGAGTGTGGCGGGGCGCGTCGCGTACGCCGCACACGCGGGCGGATTCTTGGCGGGGCTGGGGATTGCGCTGCTGTACAAAGCGGTGAAGAAGCGGCAACTCACCGCGAGTTGAACAAGCTGCCCCGGATTCCTCACGAATAGCTGCTTGGCGTCCGTTTCAATTGGTGCTATTCTTGCCAGAGGAGACAATCATGAACACCCTCACCATCAATCTGAGCGGCGAGAGATTGGAGCAACTTAAGCGCATGGCTCAGGAGCTTCATGTAACGCCGGAGGACTTGGCCCAAGCAAGCGTCGAGGATCTACTGGCCCAGCCGGACGATGCATTTGTGGCAGCGGCGGAGAGAGTCTTGAAGAAGAACGCCGAGTTGTATCGGCGGCTTGCGTAGTGCGTTATCTCAACCTGGGCGAGATTCTCGATCTGCATAGGCGAATTGTCGCCCAGAGCGGTGGTGCGCCTGGAGTTTTTGACGTGAGCGCGCTGAAGTCGGCGGTAGCGCAACCGCGCATGACGTTCGATGGCGTTGACTTATATCCCTCCATAGCGGAGAAGGCGTCTGCGCTGTGTTATTCGCTCATCAGCAACCACCCCTTTCTCGATGGAAATAAGCGTGCAGGGCACGCGGCGATGGAAGTGTTCTTGAACCTAAATGGGTTCGAGCTTGAGGCTGACATCGATGAGCAAGAACAGATTATCCTTGGTGTGGCTTCCGGCCTGCTTCGGCGGCAGGCGTTTACCGAGTGGCTCAGCAACCACGTTCGCAGACAAAGCTGATTGCAGGGCAATCCGTTGCGTAGTCAGCTGACGGAGCTCGCTTCGCGCACCATGGAAAGAATCGGCTTGCTTTGGGGCACGAAGAGATAGAGGAAGGGATGGTCGCGCGGAAGGCGATCGGACCGGCGGGCTGGTTCATCGGCGCAGCTTTGCTTCGGACTCAGCCACACCTGCAAGTGCGCTCTGCGAATGGCGCAGTTACCCCTTGACAGCAGCCCCAACACCTTCCACAATAATTCCGGGGAGGTTGGATTTATGAACCACCCGGGGGTACGCGGCGGATTCTCAAAGGGCGCGGTGGGCTCATTCGTTGTCGTTGCGTGCCTATTCGCGTCGCAATGCCGCGACAGCGCCGCGCCTGCTCCCGCTCGCGCAGTACCGTCACCTCCGATCAACGCCCCCACGGCCAGCGCTCCTTCCACGGTCCCACCGCCGCCGGCTGCAAGCGGCGACGCAATCACCACGCCGAGCCAACGAGAAATCGTTGTCCGCTTCTTCGCGCTGCTCCGCGCACGCGAAGTGGACGATGCCTTGTCGCTGATGGATGACGCCATGATCCCCGATGCCAATGCCCGCGCGATGTGGAAAGCCGGATTCGACACGATCTCGTCCATGGATGCCGTTCAAATCGAGGAATACTGGAAGGAAGAATGGAGTGCCGTTCTGCAGATATACAAAGTGACTTTGCGCATCAAGCTGAAGCCCGGAGAAGCGTTTCGCGGATGGGAGGAAGGCGAGAACATCCGCTTCGTGCATGTCGGCAAGAAGGGAGAGGAGTGGCGATTGACCAGTCTGGGCACCGGTCCGTGACTGCGGCGTGATTCAGGGGAAAGGCCATCCCGGCACTCCCCGGCAAGCCGCTCAAGAGGTAACTACCATGAGAGCAGTTTGGTCAGCATTGAACAGGCACTTCGTGGGATTTCTCCTGATACTCGTCTTCGGTTTTGTCTGGCTAATCCCTTCCGCGCACGCCGCCACCCTCCAATGGGTGCAGCAGAGTCCGGCGGGTCCCATTCCGGGAGACTCGGTCACTCTGACGATCCGGCTCGTCGTAGCCCTCGATGAGCCGGGCGAGTCGCTTCCCTTGAATATTATCTGGAAGCGTCCGGATGGCTCCGAGATGGCCCGAGATTCGCGCCAGGTCAATCTGCTGTCGGGAGAAGCCGAGAACTTCGCCACAACGAAACAATGCCCATCCGCGGGCGTCTACACCGTTGAAGTCGTAAATACCGGCGGAACCGCGGCGGTCAGCATGGGGACAAGGCAGGTGCCGGTGTTTCAGCCCCTCAGTGGCGACACGGCGGCTGCGGCGCTCCAGGCGACATTTACCCACACGCCTGCGAATCCCATTGCAGTATGGATACAGCCCTGGATGAGCCCGCAACCAACGGACGACCGCGATCTGATTACGCTTACCTGTAATCTGAAGAATACCCATGCCACGATGTCTGTGCCCGGAGGGGACAACATAAGAGTCGAGGTCAAGGCGACCAGTAACGCCGCAGTCTGTTTTACGGGCACCTATGCTTTCGCGTCGTGGGCGCCAGGCGCCACCCAAACGACGCAGTGGCAATTCAAGATGAACGCCGTCCCGGGAGACTATTATGTCGAGTGCAAGTATCACTCGAACGGCCAGTGGCGGCTCGTGGCAAGCAATCACCATATCAACGCGGTGCCTTCCCAAGCGCCGTCGTTCAGCAACCCCAAGGTCACCCCGGCGCAAGGCTTTCCAGCTGATGCTTCAACAACCTATGTCTATGAAGTGACGTTCACCGATCCCACCAACACCGCTCCTACGTCGGTGAAGATCGCGTTCGATTCGGGTCAGTTGCTGGACATGCAGAACGCTCTGAACGACACGACCTATACGGACGGAGCTGTGTATCGCTACAACCGGCCGGGGCCTCTGGCGCTCGGCGACCACAACTTCCAGATGATCGCCTATCGTCCTGCGGGGACGGACGTTGCCCGCGTCATGCCCACGCCAGGACCGGTTATTGCAGACCCCAATCCCCCCGTTGTGACGAATGGGGGTACGACCTTGCCCAACGTGACCATCACCGATTCGGGCCAAGTCTCCTTAAGTGGAACCGCCTCCGACGCGGAGTCCGGTGTGACCGCCGTGGAGTGGCGCCTTTCTGGCGGCACGTGGAGCGCAACACAGGGCACTACCGCTTGGAGCTTTACCTACAACGCGGGCGTCGCTGATCAAGGTCATGCGACAAAGACGTTTCAGGTACGCGCCAAGGACGGCGCAGGCAACTTGACCCCCGCGAACAAATACTGGACACAGACGGTGGTTTGGGAACGGCGTCACCCGATGATTGTGAGCAGCACGGTCATGGGAACTGGTTTGAAAGTCATTGAGCCCAACCAGGTTCTCACAACTCGGCCCGTGAGCGCGGGCAATCCGCTAAAGGGCGAGTTCTACAACATCGTGTTCGAGGTCAAGAATCCCAACCCCAGCACCAGCTATCCTCTCAACCTTGCGTGGAAAGAGAAGTACTTCAACTCCAACCCGGGGACACCCCGGTGGGACCTGAACATGCAGGATCCCGTAGGCGAAAGCGGAACGATCCCATTCACGCTGGGGCCAAACGAAACCAAGTGGGTGTGCACCACGTGGTCTCATGACTGGAATTGGATTGAGGAGCCCAGCATCTTCGATTTTCTGTGGGACTTCGGAACCATGTGGATAGACTCAAACATCCTCGATGTACTGGACTTGCTCCAACTTGTGGAAAACAACGGCTCGTGCGTCAGAAAGACCACGTGGTCGACAGAGGCCGGGGCCGCCATGAGCCCGATCCTGATCCCGCCCACCCAATACATCGGCTTTGACGTCAAGGTCCCCACCGAAAAAGAGGACCTTCTCTTTACGAGTAGCGCCACGGGGGTGTGCGGAATGGCCGGGACGGCCGTTGCGGCTGCCGCAAGCTGGACGGCAATAGTCGGCATTGTCGGGGCCGTGTACGAGGTCGGCTGCATCGCGGCAGCGAACGTCATCTACGTGTCGGCCTGGGACCCAGACCCGGATTACAAGAGCAAGGTTAAGGTCATACCGCTGAAGATCCCGGAGATCGATCAAATCGAAGACGAGAATGCGCGGGAAGAAGCGACGGCCGCGGTCAGGTTGGTTGAAAATGCGCGCGCGATGCAGAAGGCCTATGTGAAGTATGCCGGTGCGATGAAGGCTAATGACCCGAAAGCCGCGGCCTCCCAGATTACGGATGCCGCGGAGTACGCGAAGGCAGCTTCGATAGAGGCGAAACGCATAAGCGCGTGGGTCCAGAAGAACGCGCCGTCACTAACCAAGCTCAGCGCCGAGGAACGCAAGAAGATCGCGGACGAATTCAGCAAAGGGTTACCGAAGCAAGAGCGCGACCTCATGGACAGCTTCGGCCTGAACGACAAGGAGATAAAGCGCTGTGAGGAACTCCACGAAAAACTGATGCCGAAGTTGCTCGACAACCCAAAGCAAATCTCACAATCCGCCAAGTCCATGGCGACGGGATTCGATTCGACGGTCCGCGCCCTGGACAAGATCGTGAAACAGGCCGCAAAACCTTAATCGACAGGCTCAGGAGAGGAACACATGGTGCAGACCATGTTCACTGCGAGGGATTCACCACGCGGCCCATGAACAGGATCGGTTTGCTCTGATGCACGATGAGATACAGGAAGGGATGGTCCGCGCGGAAGACGACGGGGCCGGTCGGCGGGGCTGCCGGTGCCGCTGCGGTTGCGGCCACGCCGGCGGTCGCGGCGGCAGCCTCCGTTCCCTCTTCGCCCACGTCGATGAAGACGCTCTGAAGCACGGCGCTTAGGAAGAGCTTCTCTGATGCATTCATACCGGAGAGGTCTGCTTTTTCGGGGTCGAACACGAGGGGCATGCCCATCGCGGCGAGAGTCTTCGTGAGTTCGAATGCAGACGCGGATTTCCAGCGCGGCAAATACAATTCGACTTCGCGGGGAGTAGCGGTGTCGAGCCAAGTCTGTAGGTCTTCAAAGGTCAGCGACGATTCAACTGCGGGCAGGCCGTCTTTCGCCTTCGGCAAGATAACGGCCATCGACATCGTATGGTATTTGTACGGGAGCATGACCAGTTGCACGGCGTCGTTTTCGTAGTACTGGGCACTGTAGATCTTGTTGGACATCGTGGGTACATTGATGGGGTTGGTGGGTGCTACGTAGAAGGGGGCATCCTTCGTCTTGGCCTTATC
>JBAZRU010000546.1:0-5135 GCA_041662805.1 Candidatus Hydrogenedentales bacterium
AGAGGATACCCGCCCCCGTACCCAACAGCCGTATCATGCGGGTGCTGCCGCAGGCTGCGCACTTGACGCGCGGGGATTCGGACATCGAATGAAAGACGTCTTGAACCGCCTCGCATTTCTTGCATTCATAGGTATACGTGGGCATCGCTACTTGCTCCCAAACTCTTGCTTACTGCAAAGAAGAGGTAAAAACACTACGGAGGGCAAAAAGCCTCCAGGGGGCCAATAATTTATCAAAGTGACCACCCAATACGCAACAAATCGGCGATTTCCCGCATTCCTGTGTCCCCTGCAGCGGAAAAGCTGGGGGGTGTCCCGGGCCGCAACGCCCAAGACACC
Organism: Candidatus Hydrogenedentales bacterium; assembly: GCA_041662805.1. GTDB lineage: Bacteria > Hydrogenedentota > Hydrogenedentia > Hydrogenedentales > SLHB01 > JAIBAQ01. The sequence continues at coordinate 340 of JBAZRU010000546.1, forward strand.
CCCCTCTAAATCACCCAATCTACCCTTAGCTCACACGGACGGCTTGTCTTCGGCGCAAGACCGTCAACCCTCCGATCAGCAGAACGATGGCCAGGGGCCACCACGCCAAGGGGACTGCCATGTAGTAGAGCGAAAGGTCAACCGCGAGAGGCGCATTCCCATCGCCATCAAGCCCCTCGACGACGTCCCCGGGAATGCTGACAGTGATCTCTTCGTCCCCGGTTGGAAGCAAATTGAACGTGTAGGTCGTACCGGAGCCACTGAGGTTGGCAACGGTTCCGTGGGTTACGACGATGTCATCGGACGTGAAACCCGTAACAGACTCGCTGAACGTAATCGTGACGATAACCGGACGGCTTCCATCGTGCCAGGAAGTATCCGTCGAGATGCCGACTGTCAGCGGTTTCAGTTTAGCCACAAAGCCGTCATTCACGCCGCCGGTGAGTTGCGAGGTCCCGGGATCCCCGAAATTGATGTCTCCGGTGAATTGACCGCCTGTATAGATGTATCTGAAGGTGTCCAAGGCCAGGCCACTGGAGAAAGTACCAGCTCCGACTCCTCCGATGCTCTTGGCCCAGCGATACGTCCCGTCGGAATGCAGCTTCACGATGTATCCGTCGGGGCCACCCTGGGCAGTCAGTTCTGCCGTATTTACTCCAGGATCGAAATCGCCGGAAGACTCGAACTGACCTGAAACGTACACGTTGCTCGATGAGTCCACCGCAATGCCTTCCGCAAAATCCGCGGTGATTCCGCCCATCCCTCCGGCCCAGACAAAGCCGCCGTTGGCATCAAGCTTCAAGACTCCTGTATCCAGATTGCCTGCCGAGACCAGATTGTGCACACCCAAGCCGGGATCGAAATCGGCCGTTTCCGCGAAATCTGCCGCAATGTAAACGTTATGCGCCGAATCCAGGGCGATGGCCCTTCCGGCATCGTTGCTGGGTCCCCCCGCGGACTTTGCCCATAGATAGCCGCCGTCCGTGTCCCACTTGCACACGAAGATGTCCGTGGCACCCGCCGATACAAGATTCTGCACTCCGGCGCCGGGATCGAAATCCGTCGTAACTTGGAAGTTCCCTGTCGTGTAAACGGCGCCCGTTTCATCGACGGTGATCGCCATGCCATGGTCGTAGCTGAAGCCTCCAATCTTTTTTGCCCATACAAGAGCACCGTTCGAACTCAGTTCCGCCACAAAGACGTCGCTGGCTCCCGACGACACGAGATTGAACGTTCCGCCGGAGGGATCGAAATCCGCCGTGCCATTGAAATACCCTGTCGCTAAGACGTTGCCGGAGGTATCGACGGCGATCCCGTAGCCCTTGTCATCGCCGGTTCCCCCGAACTTGTCTACCCAGACAAGATCGCCGGCTGCATTCAGCTTGACGACGAAGGCGTCACTGTTCCCCGAAGATACGAGATTGAATGTTCCATCGGAGGGATCGAAATCCGCCGTTCCTTCGAAGTGGCCCGCCGCATAGACATTCCCCGAGCCATCCACCGCGACGACGAAGCCAACGTCATATCCAGCGCCGCCCATCTTTCTGGCCCACACGAAATTGCCGGAGGAGTCCAGCTTACTTATGAACACGTCGCCTTGGGCTCCAGACGTGAGGCTATATACCCCCTCGCCGGGATCGAAGTCTCCCGTTCCCAAGAAGACTCCCGAGGTGTAGACATTGCCCGATCCGTCGATTGCGATGTAGTTCACGGTACACTGTACCGATGAATCCAACATCCGCGCCCAGTCCAGACTGGCAGCATTGGCGGCGCCGGTCCAGGCAGTCAACCCGATTGCTGCAAGCAGTATCGGCGAGACAAAACAGACACCCCGTTTACGCCGTGCACGCTGGTTCATCGCTCATTTCCCTTCATGGGTCGCATACCGCGACTTCTGCCCCGGACATACAACCGCCCAAGGTCCCCCAAGCCGGCGCGGGATACGAAGGAGATGAGCGAAGTCGCAGAAAGATCTGGGATGACGTTACCGAGACTGACGAGAGAGGCGGGGTTGCCAGGTCCTTGAGCAAGGACCATCCGAAAAGACTTCCCCCACCTTGATCCGCAACTAGCCCACCTCGCGAATCCGTTGGCGATCGCCTCGGCACACGAGAACGGTCGCGCCGAATCTACGTACTCCATACCCTGCCGCAGATGATGTGTACTGTCCAACAAACAGCAGGGACATCAAACTACCAAAAACAACGTGCAGCAGTATAGCGGTGAGCATAGACGCTGTCAACCGCTTTGGTATCGTGGCGGCACTCCTTGCGCGGCTCCTTCGATATGTGGCGAAGCCATTCGAGGTCGCAGCATTCCGTGGCGCACATCAGACTGCTCGCCCGAAGTATCCTGCCTTCGGGAAAAGCCATCACTCAACCCGGGGCTCTTCGGAGAACTCCAGGCGGACCTTTTCACGCGTTTTGCCGACCCTGACCGTGCAGTCGACAATGTCTCCTTTCGTCTTGATGCGGAGCTTCGCGTCGGGCGGGACCCCCATCGCGGGGACGATGAGCCAGGCAAACGTGGTCGAACCGCCCACGGACCGGCTGTACACCGCCGTCGGAGACGCGGTCTTGTGGTTGTATTCCCGGCTCCACCAACCCTGAATCTCTGGGGTTTCCTGGCCGGTCACTAGTTGGACATCCCACTTCTTGTTTGCCGACGGCACGATGCGGACATTCCCCGCGGACGCATCCACAGTCGCCGTGGAGTGACCCTCAACGGACACCGTGCAGTCCGGGTGGTAGTGCCAGAGCGCGGTTACGGTTCGCGGGCGATCCGTCTTGATACGGTCGACGACGATCCAATAGGAGCCGCGCTTGTAGTAAACAAGCCGCTCCTGGGTTGCAGAGCCCTCAACATCGGCGAAACCGATATCGTACTTCCCATAACCGAGGTCGTACTCGGGAGCCACGACGAATTGCCGGTCAATCGCCTGTTCGGCCTGTAACGGCTTCTTTAGCTGCCCCTTGCCGTCAATCAGTATCGTGTTGTGACTGGCCGTCCCTACGAAGTAGTCGCGCCAATCCCCCTTCACGTACGTGTATCGCCCCGAATCGACGAGGATGTCGCGTCCGTATGCCGCCACCGACAGGTGTAGCTTGTCGGCATGTTGATGGCCGATGCCCGCGGGTCCTGCGTCGAAGAAGGCCCAATGCGCGTCGCGATCCCAACTGCTGCGCATGACCAATTGCCCCGCCCAGGGAAACGCGCGCGAAGGAAGTCCGTCTGGACGCTTGCCCGTCGCTCCATTCGTCGCAATGTACGTCCAGTCCGGCAGGTTGAACTTCTGGGCCGCTTCGGCCACTTGAGGACCCTGGAGTTTGAGGTCGGAATCGTTGTTCAGCGGAGAATAGCCAACGGGACTCAGCGTGTACGCGAGATAGGCCCACATGCGCTCGATCGTGTCGCCGAATGCCGGAGGCAATTCACGCCCCGTTGGCTGTAACAAGTCGAGAAAGGATTGAAAGTTCGACATCGTGACCGCGTGATAGTCGGAGGTGAGCTCCATCTGCGCGCCGTCGGGATACACCTGTGCGCTCAACTCCTTCGTCAATCGCTCGATGCTGTAGTCGACCCACGACTTCGCCTCTCGAAACTCCGGCCACGCCACTCCCGCCGCGGCAAGCCCGTTCAACTCCATGGCGATCCAGTTACTGGTGCTCTTGTGGAAGTTGCGTAGGTAGCGTGCGTGGTCCGGGATACTCGACAGCAACAGAATGCGCGTCACCGGCGTGAAGGCAGGCTCATTCTGCAGCGCGTAGAATCCGCGCGCCCACGCCCGCACCCGAAAGAAGGCTTCCAAACCTCGCCAAGGCAGCATATTCTGGCTCGGTTCCGCATAGGGATTCTGAAGAATCCAGTCCCGAACCTGCGCGTCCCACGCCGCCGCATACTTCACGTCCCCAGACATGCGATAGGCTTCCAGCAACCAGTCGAGATGGAAATGCCGGTTCAACGCCAAGGCCCATTCCTTGTCGTTGACGGGACCCGTATAGTCCCATCGCAACCCGCCCTCGGGACGCCGCGGCACGGTGTCCGTTTGGTCGTAGAAGGTGAACGTGTCTTTCAACACGGCCTCCGCGCGGGCGATGGCGGCCGGATCGGGCGCTAGCCTGTCGACGGCGCTCGGAAATGCCGGGTTCTTCACGCCGCGATAGTGCCCCAGCAACGCGTCGCATGCTGCCGCCCATTGCTTCTTTGCGACGGCCTCCTTCGCGCCGGCGAGAGTCGTGCTTTCGAGATCCATGGCCGCAAACAGTCCTTCGACTCGCGCCGGATTGGACAGAACAAGCTCCTCAAGGCTCTCTTGTGCCAGACCCATTTCGCACACGAGAAAGACACCGGCGATCAAAATCATCGTCCTGCAATACATGGCTGCATCCCTTTGTATGAAGTCTGCGGCTCCTCCGCGCGGTGCTCTGTGTGGTAAACGTGGAGCTTGTCATAGCAGGCGGTTCGTGTCAATTTCCATTGCGGGTTGTATCGCTGGCTTCCGGCCGGGTCTTCCGCCGAGGATGACGCTCAGAACTCAAGTCCGGAAGTTCCAATTTGGGGCGCATGGGGTCCCGACTCTCCTCCCCCCATTCAATGAACTGTCGAAATCCTATGACATGGCGGAGTCTCCTCCCCTGTTGCGTGCAAGAGGGCACGTGCAATTCTCTCTAGGGGGGTGTACCTTTGCATACTTTTGACGATTCAAGATGCTGTATTGAAAAGTCAAGGCTTTTGCTTTGGAAACAAGGATGAATCATTGGAGTTCGTAGTTTGGTGAGTAAGGGGTGTCGTTGACG
>JBAZRU010000547.1:0-5127 GCA_041662805.1 Candidatus Hydrogenedentales bacterium
TCGGTGTGTTTTTCGTCTACTTGCTGTGCGTGGCTCCCCTAGCCGCTATCGCCGTGGCGATCCTCTATCTCGCTATCGTGCTATCACGAGAATAGTTGTGGACAACGAAATGGTGATACGATGGCGGATGAGCTAGTAACCGGCTTGCTACCGGAAACGAACGGCGGTTTCCCTGACCGCCTGCTCATCCGTCAATCAGGGCCTACTGAGGGAGTAGACGCCATGCCTTTAGAAGTTGACCCTTCCGATTTACTTTTGCCTGAACCTTATATTGAAGGTGTTTACCTGCTTTTGTGGCATCAGCGCATTGTGTATATCGGCTGTAGTTACAACATTAGGAATAGGGTTCAAGCCCACTTCGGCCGGTTTCCGATAGATGGCATCGTTGTGATTCCGGTTGGGTCTCATGATGCGTCTTACCATCTAGAACGGCAGTTGATTCAGTTGGTTCGCCCCAAATACAACATCACAATGCCGCATTCTCCCCTTGTGGACACGAGTGGACAGCGTGGACAGATTGTGGACACTGTTGACACAAAGCAGAAGCATAAACAGAAGCAAAAGCATATGCAGGAAGAACATACACTCGCTCCGCTCGCGGGGGATCGGTTTGACGAATGGTATAGCCTCTATCCACGCAAGAAAGCGCCCCGAGAAGCGCGGAAGGCATGGAACGCGCTACACCCGTCCGACGACCTTCAAGCAACGCTCATCGACGCGCTTACCGAACAGCTTCCCGAACTCACCGCCCGCCCGCCCGACAAGCGGCCCTATCCCGCTTCGTGGATTCGGGGCGAACACTGGAAGAACGAACCTGACCGCCCGACTGTCGCCATGAGTGCGCCGGTTGCCCGTTCCCGCGCCGAACTCTACCGCAAACTTCAATGGGCCGAGCGTTGTTTACATGACCCGAAGTGCATGAGCTACGCCTGCTGTATCGACAGGTTGTTACTCGAACGTCCGTGGGAAGGGAACACATGAAGAATCAAGGCGGAGATGGCGGGCCGGCGTTTCCAACCGGTGTGCCCTACATCCATAATGACGAACAGGGCAAGGACTATCCCATGTGGGAAGCCACTGGAATGACGCTCCGCGACTGGTTCGCGGGACCGGCGCTGGCTAGCGTTCTACCCGTTTATCTTGAACAGAACAAGTGTGGGTGTGCGGTTGACCACGCGCTGAGAAACGTGCCCGCGCTGGCTTATAAATACGCCGACGCGATGCTGGCCGAAAGGAACACATGAAACACGCCATCATGCAACGGATTCGCGGCTACGTGCTGGCCGAAGTCGCAGACCTTTGGGCGATGCGCCAGCGTCGGAAGATGCGTCGAAGCATGGACAAGGCGGAATATCTCAGCGCCGAGTCGTTTGCGTTCTGGATGCGGAAGGACCAGCGCGAACGGGCGCAACGGAGAGCGGAATGACCTTCCGTGTTCGGCATAAGGTTGATAAATGCCAGCCCGCTATCGTCAAGGTATTGCGCGATGCGGGTTACGCGGTGCAGGCGTTGGAGCAGGGGCATGGTTGCCCAGACCTGCTCGTGGCCTCTCCCTATACGAGCGAGATGTGGCTGCTTGAAGTGAAGATGCCCGATGGAGTGTTGACGCCTGCACAGGTGAAGTGGATCAGGGGCTGGCCCGCGCCGGTCCGTGTCGTGCATAACGGGGACGAAGCGTTGAACGCGGTGAGGGGATTATGAGCCTCTGGCACTGTCTCGACTGCGGGGCGTTGACAGGCGGGAGCGTGGGTGCGCCGAGATGCGCGTCATGCGGCAGCGCGAGTGTGCGATGGGTGGACTTCAAGCCGATGGGACAGATCACGGCGACGGGGGCTAGTTGGGGTGCGGCTGGCCTGGCTGAAAACGCGGCGACGAATACGATGCCAGCGCAGACATGCGAGACGTGCCGTCATCAAGTGAGTATTGGTGCTGGCTACTGCAATAATGCGAAAGTGTTTACGGCTCCCGATGGATGGATTCGTATTTCGTGTGAGGCGATGGGCAACTTCTGCGGTGCGTGGGCCGCGAAGGACCAGCCGCCACGGGAGGGATGATGAAACCGATCAAGGCGTGGGCGGTTGTCAACAACGATGACGAGGTTTCCGTCATCTATCGGAGCAAGAGCGATCGGTCGCGTTTTTATCCGCTCGACAAAGGGCAGCGATGGGTCCGCCTTGAGATCCGCGAACTGCCCCGCACGCGAAAGGCAAAGAAGCGATGACCCGCAAGCTACTGACCGTCGTGGTGGAGGACTGCTGCAAGTGCCCCAAGCGAAGGTTTGACGGCCGTTGCATCTTAGCGAATCAAGAGTTACCTGATACTGGAGCGGCGTGGACGATTCCCGACTGGTGCCCCTTGCCCGACGCCCCGGAGGAGAAGCGATGACTGACGAACACGCGCAGCCCGCAGGCCAGGGAGCCGTCACTCCAGCGCCTAATCGATGGAAATTATCAGATGGACGCACCCTTCTTCTACTCGCGCCACGTGACCTTGCGGCCCTACCAGACGGGACGCAGGTTATCTGCATTGACGGCACGACGGCGACTAAGGGGCAAGACATCATCGACAACGATACCCGGTTCGGCTACCTCGCTTACGGCATGTTAGATACTCGTCCTGCCGTCACCGATGACGTGCTGGCAAAAGCCCTGAAACTCCTAGAAGCGTTGGCGTCCCCGCATGAGATGAGCGATGCTAGCGGCGACCATGAGTGGCGTAAGTGCCGCCCGTGCCTCGCGGCCTTCGAGTTGAGTATCTCAGACGTTCACGACGGTGAGACGCAGACAGAAGCGCAAAAGCTACTCGCTGTCATTTTAGAGAGCTGCCGCCACCGTCGAGAGGCCGAAGCCGAGCGGGACCGGCTGGCGCGACGGTGGGACACGCTGAAGTCGTTTATGACCGCATGGGGAAGACACGGGCAGGCTCTCGACAAAATGGCCGAACTGGAGCGTGAACCATGACCACCGAAGAATTGTGCGCGTGGTTGAAAACAGAGCGGATCAATACCGGTTGGGCCATTGATGCTCAAAGATGCTCTGAAGCCGCTACCCGCATCGAGCGCCTGACCGCCGACCTTCAGGCCGAGCGGGACAAGTGGCGACGGCTGACCGCGCTCATTATGGAAGGTCCGAATACGATAGGCGACTTTCAAGAAGATGCGCGTTACAACTGGCCCGAGTGGAAGTCGAAACTTGTGGCCGAATTGGACGCCATCGAGCGGGGAGAATAGACATGACTGATGAAGAACTTGTCGCCATGTTGCGTAACCAACCGTCCGATCCACGAGATGGTGATCCTGATCCTGATTTACTTGAAGCCGCAGACCGGATCGATGCCCTCCGCGCCGAGGTCGCCAACTTCAAATCCGCCTTGAAAATCATCGAATCGGCTGACATCGCCATCGTTGCACAGCGAGATGAAGCGGCGGGTGAATTAGCGCAGGCCCACGAGGACCACGCAGAGTTAGTTGAACGATACGCCATGCTCGAAGAATGTAACAGGCAACTCAAGGCTGAGGTCGCACGGCTGATGGGGGAAAGAACCGAACACACCGCCGCCCGTGAGCTTTACGAGAAATGGACCGAGAGTGGCCTCAAGACTATTGAAGAACAACATCGCCAATTAGCGTTATGTCACGCGGCTAGTGCGTCGGCGTTGGATCTGCGCGAAAAGGCGTTAGACATGGCGCGAAGGCTGGCGGCGAAGGTTGAAGAATTAAGGACGCGCCTCGCCGCCCTCCGCCAGCAGCAGGACGCAAAACTAAATAATCAGGGCGAATAGATGTTGTGCCGTGTTAAAATAGGCGAAGCCGGGTCGGGCTGTAACCCTTCTCGGCTTCTAACCAAGGCCGCGCTGGAGGCGGCAAACATGGCTGAGACTCATTCTACTCCACCCCTTTGTCAATGCGGTTGCGGCGAGCGCGTTCTGCCGAAACGTAAATGGAAATGGCGTAAGTATATTCCCGGTCACGGGCCACGAATGGAGCGTCATTGTAAATGGCGCGGTGGAACGACGCTTACGCAGCAGGGTTACGTGGATGTCTATAAACCAGAACATCCCCGTGCAAATAAAACCGGATATATTCGTCGTTCCTGGCTTGTGATTGAAGAAACAACCGGGCATGTCGTTCAGCCAGGCGAAGACGTTCACCACATCAACGAGGTCGTCACCGATGATAGACCCGAGAACTTGTCGGTTCTGTCGCATGGCGAACACCGCAAACTACACAACGCCAAGAGACGCGAGGCCGGAGAGGCGTTGAAGATTCGTCAATCAGGGGAGTCTAATCGGTGGGCGAAGCTGACGTTGGTTGATGTTCGGACCATTCGGGCCTCGCGTGGCGTCACGCAGCGTGAACTAGCCAGAAAATTCGGCGTGTCTGAGGGGAACATCCAGAAGATCGTCTCTGGAAAACTCTGGCGCGAAGATTTGCGCGAACAGCAAGGACGGGCTACCCAGGACGTGACTGGCGGGGATGGGTGCCCGGATACGTGTTGCGCCGATGCGCCGCTTGACAAGTCTTGCACGAAAAAGCTATAGTGTCTTGTATGACATGGGCAGACCTCAGAACGCGAGTCAAAGCCGCACGGCTGGCGCGGAACCTCTCGTACCACCGACTGACGGACGAAGTGGACTTGTCGTATCCCACGGTGCATCGGTGCCTCACCGACGAGGCGTATGTGCCGTATGAGCGCACGCAACACCAGTTCGCGGTCTGGCTGTCGAAGGGCGGCGAGACGAGTCCGATCCAGTGGCGGAAAGTCAAATCCCGTTAAGGTACACACAGACAGGAGACACCGAATGAATGAACCGGGCGAAATAGCCTACGTGCCCCCGAAGGCGGGTCTTGTTGGTAAGCTCTCATCCATCATGGAAGCCGTGGGGCGCATCCCGAAGAACGGCTACAACGACTTCCATAAGTACCACTACGTCATGGAAAGCGACGTGCTGGAGACGGTGCGGCACCACTTCGCGGCTAACCACATCATGCTCATCCCCCGCGTGGACGGCTTCGAGCATCTGAAGTTGACGGAGGGCGGCGGCGAGAAAGCGCCGAACCTGTTGACAACGCTCTTGATGACGTTCTCGCTGCTAGACGGGGAGAGCGGCGAGCGGTTGGATTTCCCG
>JBAZRU010000548.1:0-5127 GCA_041662805.1 Candidatus Hydrogenedentales bacterium
CCATCTGCGCGGATGTCTTCTACGACGAAGTTATCTCGCACCTCGTGCGCAAAGGAGCCGACATCCTCGTACAACCCTCGGCAAATCCCGGCAAATGGCATCGCGACGAACAGGAATCTTGGTTGAAGAGCGCGTGGACCGCCGCGCAGAACCATCCCGAGCTACGCTGCGTCGTGAACCCAATGATGAATGGGCTCCTCTTCGACTTGAAGTTCGAGGGTCAGTCTTCGATTGCCACGCTCGCCACGCGTGCCCCCGAAGAGAAATCCTATACGCGCACGGAACCGCGCGGCGGGTTCATGGCCCTCGCCAATCAACCCGATACGGAAGAAATCCTCTGCGTCACGGTGTCCGCGAACCTGGAGAGTCCTGCAAGCACAGCCAAGCGGTAAGGTGCCCCTCGTCCCCCTTACGGATAGATGCAGTCGAGGTGCTTCCCAGCGGAAACACCTCCGCCATCGACGACTCTGTCCGGGGGTTCGCCTTGCCGCCCAGACATGCGCACCTTGGTCATGGACAGATTCGTGATCTCGCCGTTGTTGCGAAGCATTGCGATCGGTTTCGTGGTCTGATTGTGCACCGATGAGTCCGATACGACCAGGAATTCCACGGCGGCATCATTCTCGACTACGATGGTGTCCGGCGCTCCATCGAACCGTTCAGTACGATGCAAATCGCGGACCGTTAGGCTGCCTACCTCCACGCCTGAGGCAATCCAAATCAACGGAGACGAAGTGCGTCCCCAATCATCGCTGGGCAACGGATTTGCCAAGGCTTCCGTTGGCTTCGAGCAGAACACGTTGTCTATAACGATATCGTCAAACCGCGACGGCGTTCCCGGGTGCACGTTGTGATGCGTGAAAGATAGGACGTTGTACCGAAACGTTCCGAAGAGGTTCGAGATATGGACTTGACTCACCGGCGATCCCGCCGAAAGCAGACGCACTGCCGTGTATCCGTTTTCGGCGTAAAGCCCGTCAATCCGCACGTCGCGGATGGGTCCCCTTGCCATCTCGGCAATTCCCCCATCGTCCGCGTTCAACGCCACCATGTCGTCGTTGGTCGCGCCCTTGAGATTCGTGATCGTTCCAAACCGGCAATTGCCGTTGAGATGAATGCCATCCATGTTCGGCCGCAGCATGTTGTAGTCGAAGACAATGTCGCGCACGTCGAACCGATCCAGGTTCGCCAATTGCACCGCGAACGATTCCGGGTCCTTGAGCGTGAGGCCATTCAACCTTAGGTCCTGCACGTTGTCGAATCGCAGCATGACTCCAATGTACCGGTTGTGATCAAAGGATACATTCGGGCTGAAATCGTGCGGCGTTTGACCCGCATTGTTCCCGTCCCAGATCCCGCCGATGACGCTGATGCCCTTGTCGCCTCCCCGACGATCGGCGTTCTCAATCATGTGCGAGTTTGCGCCGTCCGCAAGCCGGATCGTCGTGGCGGCATCCATCTGCAATGTCTGGCCAGAGTGAATCGACAGCGCCCGCGAAATCCGGTAATGGCGCGCAGGAGGCGGAAGGTAGACAATACTTGCGCCCGAATCCAACGCCTTTTGTATGCCGTCCGTGTCATCGTTCTCGCCATCGCCGACGACACCGTCCAATGCAACGACTGGGTGCCCGACGACATTGACGCGCGTCGTCGACGCGATGCGAACACATCCAGCGAGTACTGTCAGGGCAATCAGAACGCATCCAGCAGCCAAGCCGCTTCGCACGTGCGAGTACGGATGAGGCGGCATTGAGCCAAGTCGCCAATCTCGACAGCCGCTGCGCATCACCCCTCCTAACCGGCGTCCAACCCCTTGGTCATCACGGCAATCACATCCGCCGCGGTGTAAGAGGTCGAACCCTCCTTGAAGAAACGGCGTATCTCCAGCAGATCGTCCCCCGCTGTCACCAATGCTCGCTCAATCTGCCCGTTCTTCTGCACCTGAGGAAATCCCGCGGCGGCGGCCAGTCCATTGCAAAGGCATTTCCGCCCCTCCGTGTCTTCAATCTTTCCGCCCTTCTTCACGTACTTCTCAACGGGCTCAGCCGCGCACCGATAGCCCAGTGTTCCATCGGGCTTCTTGTAGACCACACGCAGATACCCCACGTCGCACAGGCGGTCGCGCAATTCGTAGAGTTCGGGATCGGACATCGTGTCCGGAATGCTCGCAACCTTGAACGGAAACCCCGTGGGCGAGGCCAGCGGGTCCGTGAACACCGTCATCGTCCCCGCCGCAACCTTCTCGAGCGCTTGTTTCCGAATCTCCGGCGTGAACCCCGAGTCCTGCGAAAACGCAAAGGCCGTCCCCATTTGAACGCCCTGAGCCCCAAGCGACAACGCGCGCCGCAGTTGCTCCGGCGAACCATAGGTTCCTGCCAACCAGAACGGAAGACCAAACGACTTAATCTTCTCGATGTCGACTTCGTCCTTCGGACCGTAGACGGGTTCGCCCGTCGGACTCAGCGGAGCCTGTCCGCGCGGCGGCGCGTTGTGTCCGCCTGCTTTCGGTCCTTCGATCACAAACCCGTCGGTCTTGCCCGACGCCTTCTTGATCATCGCAATCGCCAGCACCGCCGACGATATGATCGCCAGGAACTTAGGCCGCTTCAGGTCGCCCTTCGGCTCGGGGACGATTCGCCGCGGGTCGAACACGGTGAAGTACTCCTCGCCCGATTCGGCCCCTTCGACTGGCACCCGCAAACGAACAGTCTCGTGTTTCGCCAACCCGTCCAACACGCCGGGAATCTCGATGGGAATCCCCGCGCCCATGATCACGTAATCCACCCCGGCAAGCATCGCGCCATACAACAGCGCCGGATTCGGCAGGCGGATCTTCTCCAACAGGTTCAGCCCGACAATACCGTCATGCCCTTCTTTGGCCAGGAACACTTCGGCAAACGCGGAAGCCACGGTGAGTTCGAGAAGATCCTGCGAAGCATTGATGGTGTAGACCGAGTGCAGCTTGTACGGCGCGCTGTCGGTCTTGCCTTCCGCGCGATACCATGTATCGATAATGCGCTTGCCGATCGCCTGCTCCGGAAATGACTCCAGCGCACGGCGATAGTGCCCGCCGACATCCCCGGCTTGCAGCTTGCGCGCCACGACCGTCCCCAAGGCCGTGCCCGACACGACGCCCAACTGCCCTTGCACCGACACGGCTCGCGCCAACTGCCAGTGCGATACGGCAGCGCCCATGCCGCCCTGAATGATCATTGGATACTTTTCCACGCGGACAATCCCCCCTACGAATTGATGGCGCGCGGCGATGTAGATACACAACCACCGCGACAGCCCTTTCGGCAGGCGCAATCTGTCTCGTTTGCACCAATTGCCCGCTCTACCGCTTGCGGGTCCTATAGTCTGAGTGATGATTATCCGATTATTGGGCAGATGGATCAATTCTTCGCCCGTCAGGCCGCGTGCTTCCATACCGCGAAAACCGCATAGCCCGTACTACTATCCGTAAGTATCTTGGGGTCTCTCGAAGAAGTTGTTCCGGTCTTTCTGTTGAGCTATGCCCGTATTCCCCGCGCTTCCCGTGGGTTAGAGACGGCAGTAACATACGTGGAACCTGGAGGGCATGAAGGCGAAACCCGTATTGAGGATTGAGTCCGTGAGACGAGGGACTTGCGGGATTCTTTAAAGTAGGAAGACTACGGCTGCATCCCTTCGCGCGTAGAATTTATCCACACAACAGTTCAGTGAACGCTAAGTCGCGAAGTGGTGAATGATCATAAAGGACCATCTCGATTTTGGTCAGATGGTGGGGGAAGATAACCTCTAGCGGCGGCGGTGACGGCAGTGTCACTGCTCTCACTTACCTGATCTGCTGTCAAGCACCGCAGGCTTGGCTGTTTCCTGATGTCATTGACTATTGGCTACCGTACTGAGCAGTCAAATCATCGAGAGTAGTGAAGATTACCTCTGGGTGCTGTGATGCGACATAATGCATTGGCACGGGACAGCTGAAGCACACGACAGTCTTCACCCTGATTTCAGTCTGTAAGTCGAGACGCTTGCTCAAGGCCGCCGATTTCTCGTTTAGTATTCTGCATCGATCTATGTGTTTCCGCAACTCATCGCGTTTGCTGCCAGTCGCCAAAGGCTGACCACTGAATCTATTCAATTGCTCCGCCATATCGTTTGGAGTCCTCGCAAGACGCAAGTTCTTGCACTCGACTGCAAGTATCTCAGCCCCATTCCATGCCAGGACATCAACATCGCCATAGTTCTTCTGAAAGTGCTCACCCAGAATCATGTCAAGTGACTCTTCACACTTTGTACTGAATCCGCCGGAAGCTAGCGCGGCTTGGACATTGACTACGAACTCATGACTCCGGCGTTTTATCTCGCCTTCCGTCCAGTGCCGCATTGCATGGCTAAAACAGTCCACCGGTTGGACTTCCGCCTCAAAGTATCGCCGTAGTATGTATGTAAAACTGTCGCCAAGCAGTCCCGGAGATATCAAGTACCTGGGATTGTTGCAGTCTTCCAGTCGGACAAGTGGACGGGACAGCAAGGAGAGACGACGTCCGAACCTCCACGGATACCAATCGGTACCACGAAATCCGGCGGGAGTTGTGTCCCAAGCCTTCCTCGGCCATAGAGAGGACTTCTCAAGCATCAATGCCGCCACACGCGCAGAACAATCTTCTGCACCCTCGCAGTAATCAAGAATCTCTCTTTCAGTTAAGACGAGAGTGAGCTTTCGACTCTCAAGGGCCAAGTCGCCAAATGCATCGCGAATGCTCCTGAACTCGTCCACCGTCATGCCGAATTCATCCGCGAATGCTTGCCAGAATTCGGTCGGGAATAGCCCTTCTATGTCTTGTGACAATTCCCTCGGTTTGAAATAGTCATCATACTTGGCCGCAGCATTGTCCAGGTGGGATGACTCGTAAGTCCTGCCCAATTGCTCCTCGATGTCCTTTCGAAATTCGACGTCTATAAGTATGTCTCCAGTCGGTTCGACTAGAATCTCCGGGTTCATCACACCTTTACGCATTGCATCTGAACAGCCACCGAAGCCAAAGATAAGGGCTGCGTCGCTCATCAGTGGAAGTAGGTCCAGAGTTCCAACAGACTCACCAGAATCAAGCGCTGATTCAGAAATTGCCATTTCAATAA
>JBAZRU010000549.1:0-1563 GCA_041662805.1 Candidatus Hydrogenedentales bacterium
TTGAGTTGCCGCACGTCGAGATGTACGGCGAACACTTCGACATTCCCCAACCCGACCAGCTCGTGTTTATCAGTTGGTTTCAGGGCGGGGAAGTCTTTCGGAGCGGGTGTTGCTGGCATCGGGGCAAGGGGAAGATCTTCTATTTCCGTCCGGGGCACGAGACGTTTCCGATCTACTATAACGAGCAGGTGCAGCGGGTCATTTACAACGGTGTGCGCTGGCTTGCGCCGACGGGTGTGAAGACGCTGGTGCGGGACAATGTGGAACCGTTGGAGAAGGTGGAGATTGAGACTTGAAGTTGCGCGCGGTTAATTCTGATAAATTCACGGATTCGTGATATAGTTGATCTTAAGCTCGCAGTGGGGCGAGCAAGCAGCAACAGGGAGTATCGTAGTATGAAGCACCTTACCAGCCTGACGAAAGTGCATCCTGCCCTCGCGGTCACCGACGGCCATCCGTCCATCGTAGACAGCATCAGTGCGTTTCTGAAGGATCCAATAGGAGTCATTAACCTTCACTTCGACAAGTAGGGCGGGACGCGTCTTTTTGCAGGGGCGAGACGGTGAATGCACCGGTTCTCGCCCCTTCGTTCTTGGAGGGCTGGCGGGGCCGTGGACGAACACGGATGAGCAAGGGCGAAATGGAACGACTTTGAGAGTGTAGAGTATTGGCAAGGGGCATTGGCCCGAGAAGAGATAGATTCGTTTTCCGGGAATTGCAGCGCATGTTAAGATTGTTCTTGACGAGCGCTGCTGTAAGCAGTACCGGAAGTAGTCCAAGTAGGGACCAAGAAAAGGAGGACTCACATGAAGCACTGCGGAACGATCACGAAAATGCCTGCGAAGGCGCTTCTCGACCACCCCGCGTGGTACGACAGCCTATTTGGGTTCTGGCGTGACCCGGCGGGCGTGATTGCGGCTCACAAGGGACTCAAGGGCGGCCCGGCCGCAACCGCGTAGTCGGAATCGAGTACTACCGGCGGCTTCCGGCCCTTCGTGGGCGGGAAGCCGCTCTCGTTTTTTGGGACAGCCGCGGCATAGCGCATGTTGCTGGCAAAGAGCCGGCTGGAAGCCGGCGGTACAAAGCCTGGATTCCACAGGGGTGCGCTATTGGACCGTTGCGTCCGTTGGGGCGCCGGGAGGAGTTGGGGGCGGTTGTGGCGTGTCTTTGGTTTCGTTCACGCGCAATTCGGCAAGATGGGCCATGGCGCGATGGTACCCGTAGGCCACGAGCAGCACGACGATGCAGAGGACGAAGAACGCGCCCGCCTTCTGGAAGCTGGTCATGGAGCTGATGAACGTATTCAGGAACGCGCGGCCGATGGCGAGTGCGAAGATGGCAAGGCCCGCGTAGCGGTAGTGCTTCTGGCTGAACAGCAGGGAGATGAGAAACAAGGCCAGGGCAAGGCCGGCCCATGCACCGATCAGGTATGCCCCGCGCAGAGGCACGCGCCAAGGCAGCAGCACCAGCAGGCCCGAAGCCACGTAGCAAAACAGCAGGTCCAGGGGCACGTCGCGCAGCGAATTCAGGCGTTTGCCCAGCACTACGGCGCAGCGCTCCATC
>JBAZRU010000549.1:1573-5106 GCA_041662805.1 Candidatus Hydrogenedentales bacterium
GCAACAGCACGGTCGCCCATGCCGCGCCGAGGACGCTCAGTCCACCCGCCATGGGAGACCGGAACACGAGCGCGTATGCAAGGTAAAGCATTGCGACGACCGCGCCCCAGAACCAGAACCAGTGCGGCGCCACGGTCCGCGTCGCGTGCATGTTGGTCACGAACCACGCGGCGGCGACGGTGAGCATCCCGGCGATTGGCACGGCGGGAAACCGGCGTTGTTCCGCGTAGTAGCGGTCGAGGGCGATACCCGCCGCGACGAGGGCCCAGGGCATCGTCGATTTGAAGAAGGACGGCTCGATGTCCGTGAGGACAACCCAGCGCCCGGCAGCCCACGCGAGCAGGGCGGCGCCTACCCAGGCCAATGCGCCGCGGTGAAGGCGAAGGACCAGCACGGCAGCGATAAGCGCGGCTCCGGCGAGGGCGGCGACACCGCCCAAGTGCGGCATTTCGCGGCGCAGGATGAGCCCGAGCAGCCAGGCCGCGGACGCGTACAGAAAATACGGGGACGCGGGATTCTGCTGGAAATGGAGTCCTTCGGTCCGGCCCAGGATGCGGGTATCGCTGCGCAGGGCCGAGGCCAGCAGGAGCACCGTCGCGGTGATCGCCATCCACAAGGGTGCGGACGGAGACCCCGGGATTTCCAGAGCGGCACAGAGTATGGCGGAGACGGTCAAGGCCATTGCGGCGAGCCCGTAGGGGCGCGACGCAAGCAGGGCAGCCACGATTGTAAGGGTGAAGGCGGCAGCAGACACGGCAAGAATACGATGGCCATCCAGGGCCAGCGCGGGGGTGTAGAGCAGGAACAGGGTTGTGCCCGCGACCGCGTACACAAAGGGAAACAAGAGGCCCCAGAGGGGTCGCTTGGTGTCGCCAGTGCCTAACGGACGCACCGAGATCAGGTCGAATTGCCACAGAAGGACATCCAGGTCGCGTAGAAAGCTGGGAACAGACTTGGGTGAGCGGATGTCCCAATCGGTCCGTTGGTAGAGCTGAGAAGCGCCAAAGAAGGCGAGTACGGTCAGTCCCGCCTCGAAGAGACTCCGCCAAAACAGCGATCCCTCGTAGGGGAAGGTCTGAAGATCGACCGCACCGTACGCGCCTTGAAGGAACGCAAGTACGGCGATGCCAATGGCGAGGATCCGCGTCACGAGCAAACCGGAGCGCCGGGCGGTGTAGAGCAGGACGACGGTCTGGACGGCGAGGCATGCGGTGAGGGTCGAGCCGCCATAGCGGGCGGACAGTCCGTAGGTCATGGCCGCGACGGCCTTGGTGATGTAGGCGTTGTAGAGCGGGTCCCCCGCGCGAAGGCGCAGGTAGGCGAGACCGAAGAGCAGCAGGACCAGGGCGAAGCAGAAGCGAAAGACGTCTTGATGGGCAGCGTATGCCTCGAAACCGGCGACCTGCAAGCTGCCGATCGTGAAGAAGGCAACGGAATTGAGGGTGAGAAAGGCCGTGCGGAACCACGTGGGCACGGCTTTGCGGCGGACGTCCTCGTGCGAGAAGAGCTCGGCCAGCGCGAAGATGAGAAAGTACGAGGCCAGGAACGCGAGCGCAATCCAGAAGTCGCGCACGAGCCCGTGGGACTCGACGGAGAGCGCCCACACGAGGTGGTTGGCGTAGCACCCCACGAGTCCGGCCGCCGCGACGTAGTACCAACGATGGCGTAACAGGAAGAAGGCGCAGCCGATGCCGAGCACGAGTATGCCCGACACGGACAAGGGGGCGATCTCGCCGCCCTGGAGCGTCGTCAGCAGGACGGTGAGGTTGCCCATGGCGACGACCAGCATCGCGACGACGCTGGAGCGCCGGATGTGCGCGAAGACGGTCCACACGAGTACCACCACCGCAAGCAGGATGATGCCCACCGCGCCGCTCTCGATGATGCGCGCGTAGGGAAGGAAGTGGGCGGCGTAAGTCACGAAGTAACTGAGGCCCAGTCCGCCGGCGAAGAGGACTTGGGCGTAGCGCGCGTACTTGCGTTCGAGCCACCAGGCGCACCCCAGAAACCCCGCGCAGACGAGGTAACCTACCCCAACGCGGGCCCAAGGGCCCCACACGTCCATAGCGGCGCTGAGGGCATAGACGGCGGCCATGGCCAGGAGCAGGATGCCTACACGGGGGAGCCAATAGGAGCCGAGGGTCATCTCCCAGCCGCCGGGCTGGTCTGGCTTGGCGAGGGCTTTGGCGGTAGGCTGGGCCACGCGAGCAGGTGCAGGCTCGGGTGTGGGCGCTGGAATAGCGGGCTTTTCGAGCGGCGGCACGGGCGCGGATATCGCGGGCGCCGGCGGGAGAACGGGTAAGGGGGGTGGACCTGATTTGACAGGGCTGACGGGGAGTTGCTCTTTCACAACGGTTTGCGGCGCCGAGGGCTTCGCCTCGGCCGCTTCGAGTTGTCTCAGCCGTCCACTCAACTCGGCTACGCGGTCCATGACTTCGGCCAATTCGCGACGGAGCTGTTTTAGTTCGTTTGGGTCAGCCACGACTTCCCCCTCCCTTGCAATGCCATAACAATAAGGCGGTGGAAGCGGCCATGCAAGGTGGGGAGCAGTTGGAGCAATGGGGCTTACGGGGCGGGAGTACGTCACGGGAGCATATCGGCGCGTGCAGGTGTTTTGATAGGATGGGTGCCAGTTTGGAGGAAAGTGCCGTGCGTATCATTGCCGTGTCGTCGCTTCGACCGGGACTTGTTCTTGGAAAGGCGCTGCTCGATTCCAAAGGCAATACCCTTCTCAACGCTGGAGTGACCTTGATTGAAGGCTATATCCAGTCGCTTCGAGACAAGGGGTACACGCACCTCTACATTTCCGATACGGAGACGGGCATAGACGTCGCGCCGGACGAGGACTTGAATCCAATCGTTCGAGCGAAAGCGCTCAATGCCATGAACGAGTTGACGAAGAACATCGAGAAGGAATTCTCGACGCTGCGTTCGTCTTCTTTCGAGGATGTGAAGAGCTTTTGTTCGTCCGAGAAGATGCGCACGCTCCTCTCGCAGGGTCCGGTTTGGAAGGCGATGATAGCGTGCATCAATTCGATCTTGGAAGAGATTCTTACGCGCAGCACGTTGGCGGGACTTACTTCCATCAAGAGCGAGGATTCCGCGCTTTACGAGCATTCGATCGACGTGTGCGTGGTGGCGGTGATGATTGGGAGGCACATCGGGATGCCGGCGCACCGATTGAAGCAACTGGCAAGCGGGTGTTTGCTTCACGATATCGGGAAGGTCTTTCTCGACAAGAAATCGGGGGATAGGGATTCGATCCGGTTGCACACGACGTTGGGGTACGAACTGCTCAAGAACAACGAGGATCCCGACATACTGGCGCCGCATGTTGCGTACGAACACCACGAGCATCAGGACGGATCGGGGAAACCGCGCGGGTTGGTGGGAAGCAATACCGTCGAGCGCGACCGCAATCTATCGTCTCCCGTGCCGACGCTAATAGGCGAAATCGCGGCGGTGGCGAACACCTACGACAATCTGTTGAACGGCATCGGGGTGCCAAGGCCGTTGCCACCCGATCAGGCTCT
>JBAZRU010000550.1:0-5100 GCA_041662805.1 Candidatus Hydrogenedentales bacterium
ACGGTAGAAGGGGGCCAGGGCCACGTCCTCATCGGAGATCGGCACGCCGAAGCGCGTGCGAAACTCGCGCAACTCGTCTTCGTTCAGCTTCTTCTGCTGATGGGTGATGTTCTTGCCTTCGCCGCTCTCGCCAAGACCATACCCCTTGATCGTCTTTGCGAGGATGACGGTCGGCGCACCCTTGTGATTCACGGCGGCGTGATAGGCCGCGTAGACTTTCTCCGGGTCGTGTCCACCGCGCTTGAGCTTGCGCAGTTGCTCGTCGGTTAGGCCCTTTGCCATGGCGAACAAGCGCTGGTCGTTGTTGAAGAAATGCTCGCGGATGTACTTACCGTCTTCCACGACATACTTCTGGTATTCGCCGTCGACGACTTCGCCCATGCGCTTGACGAGAATGCCCTGGGTGTCCTTGGCCAATAGGGGATCCCATTCCGTGCCCCAAATCACCTTGATGACATTCCAGCCCGCGCCGCGGAAGGCTGCTTCCAACTCCTGCATGATCTTGCCGTTGCCGCGGACAGGCCCGTCGAGCCGCTGCAGGTTGCAGTTGATGACGAAGATGAGGTTATCCAGCTTCTCGCGCGAGGCCAGCGTTATCGCGCCCAAGGCCTCCGGCTCGTCGGTTTCGCCGTCGCCGAGGAAGGCCCAGACTTTTGCGTCGTTCTCGGTGATCAGCCCCCGGTCTTCCAGGTAGCGGTTAAAGCGCGCCTGGTAGATGCTCATGATGGGGCCCAGGCCCATGGACACGGTGGGGTACTGCCAAAACTCCGGCATCAGCCACGGGTGCGGATAGGACGATAGACCGCCGCCGGGATGCAACTCCGCGCGGAAGTTCTCGACCTGTTCCAGCGATAGGCGGCCTTCCATAAACGCGCGCGCATAGATTCCCGGTGCGGCGTGGCCCTGGAAGTAGATGATGTCGCCGGGATGCTCGTCGTTGCGGCCCCGAAAGAAATGGTTGAAGCCCACTTCGTAGAGCGTCGCGGCCGATGCGAAGGTGGAGATGTGGCCACCGATGCCGTTTTCTTCGCGGTTGGCGCGAACGACCATGGCCATTGCGTTCCATCGAACGAAGCTCTTGATGCGGCGCTCGATTTCGCGGCTGCCGGGATACGATGGCTGTTCGGCAACGGGGATTGTGTTGATGTAGGGCGTGTTCGCCGTGAACGGCAGGCGGATACCCGCCGCGTGGGCGCGGATTTGGAGTTGCCGCAATACGTGGGCGACATGATCGGGACCACGGAGTTCCAGGAGATCGTTTAAGGATTGGATCCACTCTTGGGTCTCGTCGTCGAGGTCCTCGTCGAGCAGAGCGTCATAAGCAATTGATTTGGCTTCCACTTACAAAACCTTCCGTAGCCGGATTTTGGATCTGACGTGCAGGGTACGGCGCGGTGGGGAGCGGGTGGCTCCACGATTCGCGCGGAACCCTACCTTATCCCGGAACACGCAACTAAGAGGGGATATTCTAGGCTACCGGTGCGGATTCTATCAAATTGGGCGCGGTGGGTTTGCTTTGTGCCGGGGAATAGGACGGATAAGCCGGATTGGACGGATCGGAGGTATGGGTAGAATGCCAATCAGGAGATTGGCGGTCCCGGGGCATTTCCGAGGGGGGGAAGCATGACTCGTGAAGGATAGTCTACGATGCGGATGGATTGTGCCGAAGCCTCCAGTTGGCGAGGATATACTTCGTGAGCTTTGCGAGGCCGATTCCCGCGTATGTCAATGCGACGCATCCTGCGACGTAGATGCCGGAGTAGATCCAACCGTAGAGGAATGTGAGACCCGCAAACATTCCGCAAACTTCTTTGTCCTTGGGCAATGTGGCGGCGTAGGCATTCGTGTCTGCAACCGCGTACCAAACCATGAGAACGTATCCCGCGATAGCAATCCCGAACAGAGTCCCTATGAGCCGAAGCCCGCGAAGTCGAACCACCGCAATGACAGTGGCCGTTGGTGGAAGTAACAGCATTGTCCAGAGAAGAATCCGTACATACATGGCTATTCCCCCTCAGCCCAATAGACTCGCCACGACGACGATGTGTTTCGGCTATTCGGCCCAAATCGCTTTGATGGCGTCTTCCTGATTGAACCCAGTTGGGACTTTCGGGCTTGGGCGGTTGGCGAAGTACCAGGAGAGTCTCCGGCCGTCCTTTCCTTCGACAGGTACGGCGAGGCAGCGGCTGCC
This sequence comes from Candidatus Hydrogenedentales bacterium, assembly GCA_041662805.1. Taxonomy (GTDB): domain Bacteria; phylum Hydrogenedentota; class Hydrogenedentia; order Hydrogenedentales; family SLHB01; genus JAIBAQ01. Next base: position 2,192 of record JBAZRU010000550.1, read on the forward strand.
GGGCATTTCGAGGAAGGCGTTGGGGTCGTGTTCGCGGAGCCAGTCGAAGGCGTAGCGGAGCCAGTCGTTGCGGTAGGTCTCGGGTTGGCGCGCGAACCAGCCGATCTCGTCGTAGCCCCAGACCCAGGGTTCGTTGATGTGCTTGCCTTCTTTGCCGCTTGCGCCCCAGTTGTCGAGTTCGACGAGATAGGGGAGGTGATCGCAGGTCCAGCCGCTGGGGGTCTTGCCGCCTTTGCTGCGGCCATAGAGGCTGTCGGCGTATCCGACGCGGAGCACGCCGTTTTGCGGTTTGGAGAGGTCGTCTTCGATGCGCAGCGGAAAGGCGTGGGCGTCGAAAAGCAGTTTATCGCCGTCGTAGAGCGGGCCGCCGTCGGGGGTGTGGGCGTCGCAGAGGAGGAGATGGCGGCGGGCGTGGGTCTTTGCGTACGCGCGTGCTCGGGAGAGCACGTCCCACCAGTGCTTGTATCCGGGGTCATTCGCGCCAATGAGGGCGACTTGTCCCCAGTGAATCGATTCGCAGCCGACGTTGATGTATTCGGCGGCGAGGTAGAAGAACCAGAGTCTCGTTTCTTGCTGGGAGATGTCGGGGACGGACGCGCCCGGGGTCCAATGATCGCGAAACCTGCCGTTGGGAAAGAGCATGGCTTCGTAGCGGAAATTGCGTTGCTCGACGGGAAGCCCGAACTCTTCGAAGACGTAGGCGGGGATGGGGAGTTTTTCGACATCGGTCGACACAATCTCGAAGATGCCGGCTTGGAGAATCATGTCGGGGATTGCTTCGCGGACTTTGGGCACAAGCGTGCGTGCGGTAGCGAGGATATCGGGAAGTCCGCTTTCGCCGCCCCAGCGGTAGATCGTGCGGCCCGCGAACTTCGCGCCGATGTCTTTCAGCATGCGGATGTTGTCGGCGGGATCGCCAACGCCGGTGAGGAGGTCCATCATGGTGATCGACCGCGACAGGTAGTTCTCCAAGACCTGCCGCGAGATGCTGCCGTCGAAGGCATAGTTGCGGGGTTCGGCGGCGGATGCACGCGGCAGGCAGAGCAAAACCGCGATTGCCAGGAAGAGTGGCGCGGCTAGACTGTGAACGCGGAATTGCGCTGGCGGACGAAGAGAAGGTTGGTGCTTCACGTGCTTCAACTCCATTTCCTTGTAGCGGAAGAGGCGATGTGAGAACTCAGTTTGCCGCGCTCCAGAGAATGTTGCGTTCTGAGTCATCGTCGAATTCATACCAAGTGTAATATTCGTCGTTCCGCGGCAGCGCTTCCGGGTCTACTTGCGACATGAGATGGAAGCCGTTTCCGAGGCGAAGATACAGGATCGGTTTTCCGGTCATGGGGTCGAGCGGTATTTCGTCGATGTGCGCAGGGACGAGTTCGTCGATCCGTTCAGGATATGCGCCGCGTTCGGCCCGGAATTGTTTTAGGGCGAGTGCGACTGGAAAGACATTGGACGCGAACGCACTGCGAGAGAGCGCGAAATACGCTCCGAGATAGTCGTCTACTTCGTAAGTGCCGAACGATTCGTCATCGTTCGCTTCTTCGGAGAGCTTGGCGGTCTCTTCGCGAACCTCGTACGGGGGTGAGGCAAGCAGTTTCACAACCCGTTCTCCAAACGCAGGCATGTTGTCCAGGTCCATATCGGTCAAGGCACCGAAAGCAAAACGTGAGATGGGGTTAGTCGCAAATATCTCGCCGATACCACTACGCATCATGGAAAGACACGCATCAGTCTCTATGGCCACCTTCAGTCCGGTGGTGTCGCTTCGCCTGGCGAAGAGGTCTGCGATGAGGGTGCGTTGCGAGTCGGCCAGGGGCCCCATGTCGAGGATGAGCCAAATCACCGAGGCAACTTTGTATTCTGTCGTTCGCGCAGTGTCTTGGGTCTCGACGTAGGGATCTGCGGTAATCTGACTCGCGAAGGCGTCCAGGGCCTGACAGGTTGCAAGCGCGCCGTCAATGTCTTTTCGCAGGACTTTGCAGTAGGCGCGGTGCGCGATGAGACCTATCACAAATTCATGGCCTTCATCGGAGTTAGCGTTGTTGTCGTAGTAATCCTCATTGAGATTGTATTCGCGGAAATAGAGCCGGTGGCGCATGGCATTCTCTAGTTGAGTAAGCTCCTTAGACGTGAGAAGCAGTTCGGCAAAGGCGGTGGCGATTTCCGCGGGGGAGTGCGTGCGCGGGTCAAGGGATCTCTCCATATCCGATAGCTGAGGTTTACCCGCAAGATACCGCGCCGCGAGCGCAAGCTGCTCGCTCTGGAAGCGTTGCTCGCGGGGATCCCATCCCGGCTCTATTAGGGAGATGACGTGGTGGTCGTCGTCCGCCCAGAGGTTCGCGGCCTCCGTGAAGGTCCAACCCGTAGGAAACTGGGATTCGGGAGGCAGATTCGCCATGGCGGTGGCGACGGCTTCTTTTCGGGCCAACTGTGCGGCGGTGGCTTCTCTCAATGCTACATCGACGGGCGCCTCGCCGTCGGACGCGCCGTTTCCCACGTCCAATTGAGTCAGTATAAAGTACACGCCGACGGCACCGGTCGCGATAAACACAACCGCTACCAGCATTACGACAACCAGCAGAATCCGATTGGAGGAAGTCATTAATGGAATCCCCTTTGCCTGGGAGTGAACTCGTTGGATAGTAGCGAAATTGCTGGCGATCCGCAAAGGCGCGGTGCGAGCGACCACGGAACACACGGAATTCACGGGGAGAAGAAGGCGGACAGAGGAGAGTCATTGCCGCGGATAGCGCGGACGAAAAGCGGAGAGAATTGAGGAGAGGGAACTGGGTAGTGCGCTCACGATGGTGCGTCGGAGGAATGCTGTTGCGGATGGAATCATCGACAAAATGCTGGCATCATGGGTTCTGCCCGTGTGTATTGTGGCGACGAACACGTTGCGTTAATCG